>QHPA01000360.1 GCA_003218935.1 Verrucomicrobiota bacterium | reverse complement strand
GATACGAATGGGTTTGGTTCGTGACCAAGCCGGTCGCCGGCATCCGGCTGAAAGTTCATAAGAAGGATTTTGAGAAGGCACGGCAGCGGATCAGGGAGTGGGACGCCGGCGAGGGGATTTTGCGGGACGCGGTTCGCTGTCCGCAATGCAGCTCATCGCGCGTGGAGTACCCGCAATTCACGCGAAAGTTCTTTTTGCCGAACCTGGTGGGGTTGGCCAGTCTGTTGCACATAATCGACAAAGAGTTCTACTGCCAGGAATGCGAATACACGTGGCCCAAGGATGCCAGGCCGCAATGGCCCAGAAAGCACGGCTCCCCGTATTATTTCATCGAGGACGTTCCCCGGATCAATCCGGCGTCCGGTGGCAAGTCCGCTCAGAAGTAACCGGCTTGAAGTTCTCCAGGCGCAAACGCCTTCGGACTTTGCGCGGGGGAGCGGATGAAGTGCTTTAGCGGCCTCGACAATTTATCTTCGAGATGCCACTTTCCCACTGTGGCACTGAGCAAACTTGAACAACTGCGCGAGTTAATCCGCTCCTACGGCTCCTGCCTGGTGGCCTATTCCGGCGGAGTGGATTCCGTTTTTCTCGCCCACGTCGCGCGAGAGGCCCTGGGAGATAAATTGCTGGCTGTCATCGCGGACTCGCCAAGCTTGCCGCGCCGAGAATTGGAGGAGGCCCTGTCGATCGCGAGGCGCTTTCAAATCCCGGCGCGGGTCGTGAAGACGGCCGAGTTTGAAAATCCGAATTACGTCGCGAACCCGAACAATCGCTGTTACTTCTGCAAGCACGAGTTGTTTGAGGAACTGACGCCCATCGCGGTGGCGGGAGGTTTCGCCGTGATTGCTTACGGCGAAAACGCGAGCGACGTCGGCGATTTCCGACCAGGCGCGCAAGCGGCAGCGAAATTTCAGGTGCGCGCTCCGCTGAAAGAGGTCGGCCTGACCAAGCAGGAAATCCGCGAACTGTCCGCCCGGCTGGGATTGCCGACCGCGGACAAACCGCAAATGGCCTGCCTCAGTTCGCGAATTCCCTGGGGCGAACCGGTAACGGAGGAGAAGCTGAAGATGATCGAGCAAGCCGAGAATTTCATACGCGACCTGGGATTTCACGACGTACGTGTGCGGCATCATGAACTAAAGAATGGCCATCTGGCCCGCGTCGAAGTGGGCATCGCGGAGTTGCCGAAACTTTTGGCAGGCGAGAATTTTCTCCGCGTGGGCGAGGCGCTGAAGAAAATGGGTTATGCGCACGTGACGCTGGACCTGCACGGCTATCGGCCGGGGAGTTTGAACGAGGCGATTTCGCTGAAGGGGCGGCGACCGATTTGACCGTGCTTTGGCCTGGTTGCGGTGACTCGACCGCCTGGGATTCATGGGTGACCTTGCGCGGGTCGTCATTTGCACTGGCAACTATTCCCATGCCGCGGTTATGAATACCTGGTTTTATGGCGCAATTTTCCTACAGGGCCCGGCGTCGCTCCGGCGAAGTGGTGCAAGGAGTTTTGGACGTTGCCGACCGCACTGCGGCGCTGACGCAGATTGAGCGGCTCGGCCTTTTTCCCGTCGCGGTCGAAGCGGCGAAGGGAGCGGCGGTTGCCAAAGCGGAACGCGCCGAGCGCAAGGCCGCATCGTCAGCGGGCGTTTTGCCTCCGGCTCTGCGCGCGTTTTTGAATCGTCAGCGCAAACCCAGGCTCCAGGAACTGGCCACGTTCACGCAGCAGTTGGCCAACCTGCTGCAGTCAGGCATGCCGTTGACGGTGGCGCTGAACAGCCTGTCCCATCTGGAGTCCAAGGGCATTTCTCCCGAAGTGAGCAAACAACTCAAGCAGGACGTCATGGAAGGCCGGAGCCTTTCGGACGGGATGGGGCGGCACCCGGTGATTTTTTCCGACATGTACGTGAACATGGTCCGGGCGGGAGAGCAAAGCGGCGCACTGGTGGAAGTGTTGCGGCGCGTGGCCGAACATTACGAGCGGTTCGCCGACGTGCAGTCGAAATTTGTCTCGGCATTGATATATCCGTGCATCGTGGCGTGCGTCGGTGTGCTGATCATCGTCTTTTTCATGTCCTTCATGCTGCCGCGGTTCATGTCGATCTTCCAGGGGATGAATGCGTCGTTGCCGTGGTCAACGCGCGCGGTGATGAATTTCGGCGACTTCTTCAATAAGGGGACCACCTGGTTGTTTATCGGACTATCTGTTTTTGTGCTGGTGATCCTTTTCCTTCGTTTCAAATCAACTCAAGCCGGCAGCCGGAAACTCGACGGTTGGAAGATGACAGCGCCCGTGGTTGGCAAGGTCGTCAAATTGAACCTGTTTGCCCAGTTCGCCCGCACGCTGGCCACCCTGCTGCAGAACGGGGTGCCCGTGTTGACGGCGCTAAAGATCACCGAGCAAGTCATCCCGAATCGCATCATGAAAGACGCCATCGCGCGGACGCGCGAGGACGTGACGGACGGCAAGACGCTGGCGCAACCGCTGGCGCGGAGCAAAATCTTTCCACAACTGATGATTGACCTGGTGAAAATCGGCGAGGAGACCGGTGACGTGCCCGGCGCACTCCAGAACGTGGCCAACGCGTACGAAAATGAATTGACCATCGCGTTGCGGGTCATGACCAACCTTATCGAACCGGCCATGATCATCGTGATGGCCGTCGGCGTGGGCTTCCTTCTCTTCAGCATTCTATCAGCGTTGTTTGGCATCATTGCAAACATCAATCGCCAATGAAATGCCACGCTAGAGTTCAGCTTCGCGATCGGGCGTCACAGGCGTCCGGCGCGGGCTTCACGCTCATCGAAATCATGGTTGTCATCGGCATTCTTGCAATCGTGTTGGCGATGGGCGTGCCGCCGTTCGTTCGCTCGCTGCAAAAGGATTCCTTGCGCCAGGCTGTCAGCGACATCGAAGAAGCGTGCGGCAAGGCGCGCGCGCAGGCGATTTTGCGGGGCGTGCCGACAGAACTGATTATCCGCGCGACGGACGGACAATTGACCGTTGCGCCAACGCCAGAGACCAGAGCCGGGCAAACCGCGGCGGGTGGAGACTCAACGGAGCAGCCGGCGGACGCTTTCGTCCCGCAGTCGCCGGTGTTCAGCGCGCGTTTGCGTGAGGACATCGCCATTACGCTTTTTTACGTGAACCTGAAGGACCAGATGAAAGCGGAAGAAAGCCGCGTTCATTTTTATCCCAACGGAACGAGCGACGAATTTACAATTGTCCTGCAAACCGGTGGAGGGATTCGAAAGATTTCTCTGGAATGCGTCACGGGTCTGGCGAACGTGGAGGTGCTCCGATGAAGTGCGCAGTTCCAGGATGGGCATCACGCGCCGGGAACTTCGCTCGTGCCTTCACCTTGTTGGAGGTCATGGTCGCGCTAATGATTTTCTTCATGGCTATTTTTGCCATCCTGGGAACCGTAACGCGGAGCCTGGGCGCCGCGCGGAGCTTGCAACAGAAGTTCCCTGACATCGACGCTCTGGGGGCCGAAGTCATCATGACGATGAAGACCAACAAACTGGAGGAAGGGAGCGTTGATGGAGATTTTGGAGATTTGTATCCCGGCTACAACTGGAGGCGCGACATTAATCTCAAGGCGACAAACGGCCTGTTTCAGGTGGACTTTATCATCCAGTCCTCCAGAGGGAGACAACGTGTGGAATGGACGAACAGCATCCTCGTGTGGGACACGAGGTGGTCAAGCTTCGGACGGCGGCCATGAAAACCTTGAAAGCCAAGGCGCGGCGCGCGTTCACGCTGGTGGAAATCATGATCGCATTGGCGATCTTTGCCGGGGTCATGATGGCGATTTATTCAAGCTGGTCCTCCATTCTGCGAGGTTCCAAGATCGGGCTGGACGCCGCCAGGGGAGCCCAACGATCGCGCGTGGCCGTGCGCTCGCTGGAGAATTCCCTGGTGTCGCTGGAGATGTTTCAGGCAAACATTAAATACTATTATTTTTTCGCCGATACGAGCGGCGATTTCGCCTCGCTCAGTTTTGTGGCGCGGCTGCCCAGGTCATTTCCGCGCAGCGGCGATTTTGGCGACCAGGTTGTGCGGCGGCTTGCATTCACGGTGGAGCCGGGGACGAATTCCGAAAATGTGCTGGTGTTGCGGCAGAATCCCATCCTGTTCGATCCAAGCATTGACGAGGAGGAAAACCCGTTGGTCCTGGGGCGAAACGTGAGGGTGTTTACGCTGGAGTTCTGGGGGCCACGGTCGAGGGACTGGGAGCCGGAATGGCTTTACACGAATCAATTGCCCAATCTGATCCGCTTCACGCTTGGATTTGGCCAGCCGAACCAGAAAGTCCTCAAACCGGAAGAGGTGGTCACGCGGGTGGTGACGATTTCGGCGGTTCCAATTCCGATGGGCTTGCAGAACGGAGGCGCAGCCCAGGCGGGACCGCCCATTTCCAATCCGAATCTCAATCCCAACCGACCGGTCGTGCCGGGCAATCAGAATCCCCGCCGCGGACGGAATCTTTCCGAATGAGAATAGTCCTCCAGGCACGCCCTCGCGGCATCGCGCTGGTCATTGTCATGATGGTGATCGTCGTTTTGGGAGTGTTGGCGGCCGACTTCGCTTTGTCAATGAAAGTGGAAACGAAGCTCGCGAAGAATGTTGATTCGGAAAGCGATTTGGAGTGGTTGGGGCGGTCAGGCGTCGAGTACGCGCGCTGGATTCTGGCGCAGCAATTGAATTGTCCAAACGAGCCGTACGATTCACTGAGCCAGGCGTGGGCAGGCGGACCGGGAGGACCCTGTTCCACGAATGGTCCACTGGCGGATGTTGAGCGTGAGGTTCACCTGGGAAACGGGAGTTTCACCTGGAAGATCATCGACCTGGAACGAAAAGTGAACATCAATTTCGCCAATCGGCAGATGATACAACAGGCGCTGGACTCGATGGGGGTTGACAGGTTCGACGTCGATACGGTCCTCGATTCCATTGAGGATTGGCGCGATCCGGACTCGCACCCGCACGTGAACGGCGCCGAGAGTGATTATTATCTGAATTTGCCGCGGCCCTATGTGGCCAAGGACGGACCGTTCGACGACCTGTCAGAATTACTGTTGGTTCGCGGCATTACGCCTGAAATCTTTTGGGGCCCCGGTGGAGCCAATCGCTCAAGGCCAACCGGCCGATCCGCTGCAGGGATCGGCGCAGGCAGTCTGGACTCGACCTTTGCGTACGGGCTGGCTGACTTGTTCAACACGCTTGGCCGGCTGCAGATCAACATTAACACGGCATCAGTTGGAGTGCTCCAGCTTTTGCCGGGCATTGACAGAAATCTGGCAGAGGGAATCGTCAAATTGCGAGCAGGTCTGGACGACGTTGATGGCACCGACGACGACACGCCTTTTCACAGTCCCGGCGAGTTGATTAATGTGCCCGGGATGATTCCGACGTTCGTCAGCCAATTGTCGAGATATGCCGCCGTTCGCAGTTTCACGTTTGAAGTCCAGGTGGATGTGACAAAGGATCAATACCAGCGACGCCTGGTGGCGCTACTGTTTCGCAACGGTCCGCGCGATGTGCAGGTGCTGAACATGCACTGGGAATAGAGGCCGGCGGGCAAACACTTCTTGGGGCAACGTGACTCGGGACTCATTTCGGCGTTCGAGGAAAGGGGAGAGGCTGGCGCAGATTATTTTCATCACAGGCACTGGCACGGGAGTGGGGAAGACTGTGTTGACGGCTGTGCTGCTGCGCCATCTCCGACAGCGTGGATGTCATGCCCTGGCGATGAAGCCGTTCTGTTCGGGCGGTCAGAATGATGTGGATCTGCTCTACGGGTTGCAGGATGGCAAACTCTCACGCGACGAAATGAACCCGTTTTATTTCGAGGAGCCGGTAGCGCCACTCGTGGCAGCTCGGAAGCATCGACGGCGAATTTCGCCGGGCGACGTGTTGCAGCGAATCCGTGCAATTCAAAGACAGTGCGAGTGTTTGTTGATTGAGGGATCAGGCGGCGTGATGGTGCCCCTCGGGGAGAGCTTCTTCGTGGCGGACTTGATCGCGGCGCTGGACTGCCAGGTTGTGATTGCCGCGCAAAACAAACTGGGTGTGATCAACCACACGCTGCTGACTTCGAGAATGCTTGCGCTTTACGGTGTGAACCGGATCAAGATCGTACTCGCGGAATGCAGACCTCGTGACGGGTCGGCGCGCACGAACGCAAAGGTTCTGGCGGAAATGTTATGGCCGATGAAAGTGATCAGTCTGCCGTTTCTGGGAGTTCGCGCAAACACCGCGAACGCTGTGAGAATAAACTGTAACAAAATCAAGAAAACCCTTGCGCTGATTTCGGACTTTGCTACCTTCTGCCCGCTCTTTAAAAGAAGCGGCAAAAAGACTGTCACAGAAAAGTGTTGACAGGTCGCGTTAAGAAAATACCTTTTAGCGCGTAACGATTTGAAAATCTGAGTTGCCGAGGAAGTCAAAAATCGGCTCTCAGGTTTTTTGTCCCTTGAGCGGGAATGCTTTTCCGGGTGGAAAAACCGGTTGCTCTTTGAAAATTGAATTGTGCGATAAGTTGGAGCCCATTCTGAATCATCCAGTTAGCTGGATGGTTCGAAGAGTTTTAAAGATGGAAATTGTCAGGCCTTAAAAGGCCCGACAGGAATCAAGCTAACGTTTTATACACGGAGAGTTTGATTCTGGCTCAGAACGAACGCTGGCGGCGTGGATAAGACATGCAAGTCGGACGCTAATTGCCGGGTAGCAATATTCGGCAGTTGGAGTGGCGTAAGGGTGCGTAACACGTGGGTAATCTGCCGTGAAGTCGGGGATAACTCGCTGAAAGGCGAGCTAATACCGGATGTTGATCTTGAGTGGAATCGTTCAGGATCCAAAGTTGGGGACCGTAAGGCCTGACGCTTCACGATGAGCCCGCGGCCTATCAGCTAGTTGGTGAGGTAACAGCTCACCAAGGCTAAGACGGGTAGCTGGTCTGAGAGGACGACCAGCCGACGCGGGGTGGGGGATGAATGGCTTCGGCCCGTAAACCCCTGTCATTTGCGAACAATTCGTGCTACCTAACACGTAGCGCGTTGATAGTAGCGAAAGAGGAAGGGACGGCTAACTCTGTGCCAGCAGCCGCGGTAATACAGAGGTCCCAAGCGTTGTTCGGA
Source organism: Verrucomicrobiota bacterium (assembly GCA_003218935.1). Classification (GTDB taxonomy): domain Bacteria; phylum Verrucomicrobiota; class Verrucomicrobiia; order Limisphaerales; family AV2; genus AV2. The sequence continues at coordinate 522 of QHPA01000360.1, read as the reverse complement.
TTCACTGGGCGTAAAGGGTGCGTAGGCGGTCGGGTAAGTCTGATGTGAAATCTCCGAGCTCAACTCGGAAATGGCATTGGATACTATTCGGCTGGAGGGTTGGAGGGGGGACTGGAATTCTCGGTGTAGCAGTGAAATGCGTAGATATCGAGAGGAACACCAGTGGCGAAGGCGAGTCCCTGGACAACTCCTGACGCTGAGGCACGAAAGCTAGGGGAGCAAACAGGATTAGATACCCTGGTAGTCCTAGCCGTAAACGGTGCACGTTTGCTGTAAAAGGAATCGACCCCTTTTGTGGCGTAGCCAACGCGTTAAACGTGCCGCCTGGGAAGTACGGTCGCAAGATTAAAACTCAAAGAAATTGACGGGGGCCTGCACAAGCGGTGGAGTATGTGGCTCAATTCGATGCAACGCGAAGAACCTTACCTGGCCTTGACATGTACGTAGTAGAAGGGTGAAAGCCTGACGAGGTAGCAATACCAGCGTACACAGGTGCTGCATGGCTGTCGTCAGCTCGTGTCG
>QHPA01000359.1 GCA_003218935.1 Verrucomicrobiota bacterium | reverse complement strand
ATTATTTCATCAATGACCTTCGGCTTGAAACAGAAACGAACAAACGTCTGCTGGAGCTTTTGATCGAGCTTTTGCAACCGCGCCAGCAGGCGGGCGCGACTCGCCTTGTGGCGGGCGCCTTGCCAGGCGGCGAACTTGTCATCAACTTTCGAATCCAGTTCGCGCACCCGTTTGACCAGCCGGCGCAAGGTCCGTAAATGGTTCTCGCGCGCTGGCAGCGTGGCCTCGAGAATCACGCGATCGAACCGTTCCTTCGGCGGCTCGGCAATCAGCTTCTCCGCCAGCGCGATGTGTTCCTTGGCCGCGAAACCCAGGCTGTAAAGGATTCGTTTGACTTCATTCTCCGCCTCTTCGATTCGCTTGCAGATGGCCACTTCGCCTTCGCGCGTGAGCAGCGGCACCTTGCCCATCTGGCTCAAGTACATCCGCAGCGGATCATCCAACGCGTCGAGCTTGGCCTCTTCGTCTGGCTCCCCAGGCTGCGGCTGCTGAGCGCGGTCGACCTCCGACTGGTCGATGATCTCAATGTCGAGGTTGCCGAGAATGCGATAAACCTCCGCCAGGCCTTCCGCCGTGATCAGCGTCTCGGGCAACGCTTCGTGAACGTCATCGAACGTCAGATAGCCTTGTTCCCGCGCCAGTCGAATCAAGTCTTTGATCTTTTCGCTCAGGTCGGCGCCCGATTGGCTCTTGATCGAACCGAGTAACTGTTCGGCGCTGACCAACGCCGCGTCCGACAGGAAACGCGGCCTAGGTTTGGCATGGCCGTTGGCGCCGTTCGTAGGAGGTGTCTTCAAACGGCGTTCCTGTTCGACTAACGACGATTTCGATGTCTCCAGACGCGCGATTCGAGGTCGTTTCGCAGACAGTCCTAGTTTGGTTTTTGCGGTCCGGCCACCCAGTCGGACCTTGCTGATTAATTTTTTGGACGACGATCTGTGCATAGTTTTCAAGTGCGACAACTCGACTCGACAGCGGTTCAAATTACCACGCCGACCAATCAACCCAGGAATTGCTCGGGAACTTTCTTACGCCCGTTACTGCGCAATTGAAGCCCTAAAAGCCCGATGTTTGCCGCGTGAAGAAAATACACACTTTTTCAAACGACACAAACCCGGAAACCTTACTCTCTCGCTTCCAATTGGTTACGAAACAAGTCCTGACCCAAAAAACTGAACTTATGTCTTTCGACAGTTCCAACGGCAGGAACATTCAAAGGATGACTACTCTATCACCACCCGGCGGACGCTCTATTTCTTTCCGCCCTGAAAGCAGTAAAGCGCCTGTTCGCTGCGAAGATAAATCCGATCGCGATCAATCACTGGAGTGGCGTAGATCTTCTCGTGAAACGCGTGCGACGAAATCATCTTCCAGCCCCGGTCGTTGGCGACGACACTCACCACGCCCGGCTCGCTGGCGAAAAAAACCTTGCCGTCGCCCATCGCCGGCGACGCAAAGTAGTTGCCGACTCCGCCCACGCGTTCCTCCTGCAGCACGCCACCGCTCGCCGCATCAAGTTTGGTCACGATGCCGCCGTCCTTGACCATCCACAGAATGCCTTTGTCGATCAATGGTGTTGCCACATACGGAATGCCACGCTGATATTTCCAGACTACCGCGCTGTCGTCGAGCTGGCCATGACCCTTCGGCTTCAACGCGAGAAGTGCGTTTTGAGCGCGACGGAAGTAGGTCGTCAACCTCCGCTTCCGCCAGTTTCCCGTCATGGTTCTTGTCCCATTTAGCCAGCGCGGCCGGCCACGGATCGAGCGCAAGCCGCTTTCCCGCATCACCGCCGGGCGACCACGATGCCATGTAAATCATCTCGCCCGCTGGCACAGGCGTCGGGATGACGATGCGGGCGAGACCGTTCACCCACCAGAGTCTTTCGCCAGTGGCCGGATCGTAGCCCGCTAATTCCAGCGCGCCTGCGACCAGCAGTTCCTTGCGGCCACTCCGCTCCCAGACCGCAGGCGTGGAATAACTGCGCACCGCGTCGGGTCGCGCGCTTTTCCAGATCATCCTGCCGGTAGCGCTGTCAAACGCCGCCAGAAAACTGTCCTTGTCATGGTCCTGGTTGAGGATGACTTTGTCATCCATCACAACGGGCGAACTGCCGGCGCCGTATTCGTCCTGAAATGGACCCAAGGGATGTTCCCAAAGTTTATTGCCATCGAGGTCATAACAGATCAGGCCGTAGCTGCCGAAAAACACAAACAACCGCTGACCGTCACACGCAGGCGTGGCGGTCGCCGGACTCCCCAGTTGATGAGTCTGTTCGACGCGCTGGGCCGCGATGAGACGCCTCCAAAGCGTTTTTCCGGTTTGCTGGTCGAGTACGACCGTGGCCAGTTCCTTCGAGTCAACGCGATACGTTGTCAAAGCGATTTTGCCGTTGACCAGGATCGGCGTCGAATGTCCTGGATCGAGCGGTACGCGCCAGCGCAACGTGCCGGCCGCGTCGAAGTTGTCCGGCAACGGGCCGGTGCTCGAGCCGGCAACTCCTTCGTCCGAACGAAAATATTTGGGGCTCCCCTCAGCCGAACTCGCGAGCGACGCGGTTGTCGTCGCCGCGGCGCACAAGAACAAAAGGAGGCGATTCTTGATCAAGCGTGGCATGCTCGCGATAAATTCCAGGCCGCTTTGCATATCACGACCTTCGGTCCGGGCGCAATCGCGAAGAAGTGGGGTGGAACTGGTCAAATCTTGCCACGGACCGTTGCCTTGATCGGCGGATTGCAGCGCCCTTCCAGGTGACAAGAGCATTGGGGCGATGGCGAGGTCGGAGTTGGGAATGTATTTCGTGTTCATGCCGTAATGGACCATCAGCAGGGGGGCGCGGGCGGCGGTGTGGTTGACGGCGTTGCGCCGGTCCACGACACCGTTGGGAACGCCAGCCTCGCTCAAGGCGTTGGCGCCGAACCAGAGGTCAAAAAGGGTTGCCAGTGGCCGGACTTGATGGGTAACTGAGCGGCATGACGTTCCTCCCCGTCGCCGAGCGTGAACTGCGCGTGGCCGCGCGGAAACGCAGCACGTTCCGGGTCCGCGTCATCGCCGCGCTCGTGGCGTGGATCATCGGGAGCGGGGTCCTCGTCTTGAGCAGGGTGGGCCCTGGATTCGGCACTCCAGGCCTGGGGAGGGGCCTGTTCGGCGTCCTGACTTGGCTCAGTCTCGCGGTGGCCTTGTCGGCCGGCTTGTTCTTCACGTCCGATTGTTTGAGCGAGGAGAAACGAGAAGGCACACTCGGCTTTCTGTTTCTCACCGACCTGCGCGGCCATGACGTGGTGTTGGGTAAACTTCTGGCCACGTCACTGCGGGTCTTTTACGCCCTGCTCGCCGTTTTCCCGATTCTCGCCATTGCTCTGATAATGGGTGGCGTGACGGGAGCGCAATTTTGGAAAACATCGCTGGCGCTGGTCAATGCGATGTTCGTCTCCGTGGCGGCGGGCTTGTTCGTGTCGACCCTCAGCCGCGAGTCGCAAAAAGCGCTGGCGGCGACATTGTTTCTGTTGCTGCTGTTGGTCGCCGCCGGTCCTGCGAGCGATGGAATCTTCGCCGCGATCAAGCAGCGCGCCTTCAATCCGATGCTCAGCCTGTCCAGTCCCGGTTACCTTTTTGTGACAGCAGGCGCGTGGGGTCGGACACCATTCTGGGCGGCACTGCTCGTGAACCAGGCTGTCGCATGGACGTTTTTTGGTCTGGCTTGCCTGCTGCTGCCGCGCACGTGGCGGGAAAACACCGCGAAACGTTCCACTCCCGCTGGAACCTGGGCGTATTACTGGAAATTCGGCGGAGCCAAGACTCGTAGCGCTCTGCGCCGAAAGCTGATCGAGCCGAACCCGGTTCTTTGGCTGGCGTGCCGCGAACGCTGGCAGGCGGTCCTGCTTTGGGCCCTGACGATTCTCCTGGTGAGCGGGTTGGCCGCGACGTTCGCGGCCGATGAACGATGGATGTTATGGTTTGTATGGAGCTATGTCGCCGGCGCGTGCACGCTCGTGCTGTACTTGGGGATCGCCTCACAAGCTGGACGCTTCTTCGTTGAAGCCCAGCGCAGCGGTCTGATCGAGCTTCTGTTGGCCACGCCGCTAACCTCGCGTCAGATCGTGCAAGGCCAGTGGCGGGCGTTGGTGCGGATGTTCGGCGCGCCCCTGGGGTTGTGTCTCGCGGCGCAGTTGCTCGGCACTTTCCTGGTTCAACAACAGACGTGGAGACGCGTTGCCGCCACCGTTCCTGCGACCACGCCTCCAATCGCAGCAACCGCAAACACGGTCGCCAGGACGAACGCGACCCTCGTAACGACAACAACGGGAACCGGGACCGTGTCCGTATCCGTTGGAAGCGCCTTTACCGGGCCGAACGACTTTGGGACGCTGGCCATATCTTTCGCGACGACACTCACGGTCGTCGCCAATCTGGCCGCCGTGGCATGGTTCGGCATGTGGATGGGGCTGAACTCGAAGAGCGCAAACCTGTCCACGCTGAAAACGATCCTTTTCGTCCAAATCATTCCTTGGTTCGGAGTCACCTTCGCGTCGGCGCTGGCCGTTCCACTGCTGCTGTTGCCGCGCCTGTTTCGAGGAACTCCGACCGGCCCATCGCAATTCATGGTCTGGTATCCGTTGCTGACCGTCGCAGTGACGACGGTCCTCTACCTGATCAAGGATATTGCCTTCGCGCTCTGGGCACGGCGGAAATTGTATTCGGAATTCCGTGAACGGGCGGCGGGAGTCGCGGCGCCAATCCGGCCGGCGCTGCCGCCACCGTTGCCACGAGCGGCGGTGAACGCGCCAACCTTCAAACTGATTGTTTCCACCATGTTGGCGCTGGCCTTCGCCGCAGTCGCAGCCGAGAAAAATCTCAGGCCAAAAGAAGGCGGGAATCCGGCGGACCACCTGCCGCCCTGGATCAAACGCGTCACCTGGTTTGGTGAACGCGCTGATTGGTCGCACGACGGCAAGAAACTTTTGTTCGTCGAGAAAACGTTCGGGGACGTTTACGAAGTCGAACTCGGAATGCTGTTATGGGGCGTCAGTTACGGAGTCTGCTACGGCACGGGTATCGGCTATGCGCTCTTCGCCTGCCGGGCGCCCGCGCGCGAGCGCTTGGACCAGATTTCTCAATCCGGCGCCGATGCGGCGTCCGGCGTTACCCGTTCATGACCGAAGTTGTGACAATCACCGGCGTTTCGAACCAGGAATTTCTGGAAACCCATGCGCGACCAGGCCGCGTTGGCCTCTCCGGCGGCATCACGCTGATCGATAAAGCCATCGCGCGTGCCGAACGGCACCTTGATGACGAAGGCCGGTGGAGTCTCTGGTCGCACTCGTTTTTATTCCAGGGCCGCCGGCCGGACGGGCACCACTGGGTCATCGAATCAGACCTCCAGATCAATCGCAGGCACATCCGGTTGGGCGTGCAGGAAAACCGCATCTCGAAATATTTCAACGAGGGTCTCTACACCACTCTGGCCGTGCTCGATTTCGGACTGAGTGAAGAACAGGTCGTAACCCTCGTGCGCGAGGGTCTCGAACTGGTAGCGAAAGGGAAACGTTCTGGCGCGCGAAAAATCGGTTTACTGCTCGGCGTTCGTGCAGCATCTGTTTCGCAAGGCGGGGATCGACCTCGCGCCGGGCGTTGATGCGAAAAACACCACGCCTGAAGACATCTCCCGGGCGCCTGCGCCGCACGTCACGTACCTGCTGAAACGAGGGTCTGGCCGGAGCAAACTCGATCAGTTGCGGGTCCGTTTGCGACGCAGAGTCCGCGCGCGGATTAGACGTTTGAAAGGGGCCGTCTCGAGTTAGATTTCATTTTGGCTTTTGCGGTCTGAAGCATACAACACATTATGACGGACCTGAAAAGAATCCTGCTCGCGGAAGACAATTTGAACGACATCGAGCTGACCCTGCGTGCGCTTTCGAATCACCATCTGGCCAATCAGGTGGATGTCGTCCACGACGGCGCGGAGGCGTTGGACTACCTGTATCGCCGCGGCCAATACGCAAACCGCCCGCCTGGCAATCCAGTTTTGATCGTGCTCGACAACAAAATGCCAAAAGTGGACGGCCTCGAGGTCTTGCAACAGATCAAAGCGGATGATCGATTCAAAACCATCCCGGTGGTGATGCTCACTTCATCGCGCGAACACGGCGACCTTCTGAAAAGCTACGAGTTGGGCGTCAATGCCTACGTGGTCAAGCCGGTGGAATTCTGCGATTTCGTGAATGCCGTCCGCGAACTGGGCGCTTTCTGGGGAATCGTCAATCAATCGCCGCCCAAGCCGGGGTCTTGAACGCGCTGCGTTCCGGACTCATTTTCCTTGCGCGGTCAACGCCGGTGGCTGGAAAAACAAAACTCCCTTGGCCTTGGTTTTGCGCCGATAGATTTTGTCCGATGAACAAGCGTAGAGATATTCCAGGTTCGGCCCGGCGAAAGTTACGCTGACCGTTCCTTTATTTTGCGGCCGCGCGATCACGCCTCCCAAACGGCCCGTCCAGTCGAACATCTGAATGCCGACGTGCGAGGTCACGTAGTAACGGCCTTGAGCATCCGTCGTCATCCCGTCTCCGCCACTGTCCGGTTTGCCGACCGGCGCGCGCAAGGTCATGTAACGCTCGCCGGCAGTCAAACTACCGTCGCGCTCGACACGATAAACCCAGACGTTCGTGCCACCATATTCCGAAACGGCCAGCGTGCCCTGGTCCGGCGAAAGTGTGATGCCGTTGGGTTTGTTGATGCCGGCGGCGCCGACGCGCGAGTCGCCTTTCGTATCCACAATCGTCACTTGCCCCTTGCCGGTTTCGGTGAAATAAACGAAGCCTTTGTGCGACACGACCAGATCGTTTGGCTGCACATCGTTGGCGAGCACGGTGGTTGCGCCGGAGGGCACCTCGATCGCCACAACTTGTTTTTTCGGCCCTTGCGTGCAGGCGTAAATCCGTCCGTCCGGTCCGAATTTCAACCCACTGCACTTCGGCGTGTTGTCCAGGAACGTCGTCACTTTGCCTTCGGCGCTGATCTTCTTGATGCCCGTGTTTTTGCCGAGATCGAAGAAGTAGAAATTGCCCTCCGCATCGGCGCAGGCGCCGTCGGTGAACCCGAATCCATCGGCGACCAACTGCCAATCCTCGCCGTCAATCAGCGCTTTCGACAACGCCTCGTCGCCGGCCAGGTTTTGGGCCAGCATCCGCGTTAAACCCGCGGAAGAAAGAATCGCTGCGAGAAAGATGATCCCGGACGCGAAACAGCATTTTGTTTTGAGTGCCTTCATGGTCGGGTCTGTGGTGAAGTGGAGAGCGCCGAGTTCAATGGGTGACCCGCGAAAGTCGCTTTGTGCTCGGCCCACCACTGCTCCCATTTTGCAGGATCGTCCAACGAGACGTTCTCGCCCGCAACGGTCCGGAAAAAGAAAAAGGCGCGTTTTCGCACGATTGAGTTGGGGTCTCTGAGAAGAGGCAGAGCCAACTCAACTGCCTTTGGATCGGCAATGTTCTGTAGGACGTTCAAACCCATAACACGGGCCGCAGTCAGATTGTGTTTCAGCAGCGGCTCAACTTCTTCCGAAGACATGGTCCACATTCGACCGCGCCGCAACAAGCTGAGAGTCGTGTAGATGACGTTCATTCGCGGGTTAGCCAAAAGCCGAATCAGGTCTTCCCGAGGAATCCGGCCGCCGCTGATGGGCAGGAGCACGTGCAGGGCGCAAGCCTGAACGTCCGGATCTTGGTCCTTTAGCAGATCCAAGTAAGTTGAAATGGCTATTCCGGATCGCGGGCTGTTGGGGCCAAGAACATTGGCGGCTTCTGCGCGAATCTCCGGATATTCATCGCGGAAGAGGGCAATCAGCGGTTCAGCGAACCGCGCTTTCCAGTTTTGCCTGGTCGCGCGCACGGCGTTCAGTCTGATTTCCGGCGCCGAGTCGTGGAGCAGGCCGAGCAACGGTTCCACCATCCGATCATCTTGCATCTGCGACAACCCCAAAGAAGCGTTGATGCGCTCGATGGAATTCGTGCTTTGGCAGTCGGAAATGAGGGCCGGCACACTGATACTGCCAAACCCTGACAAGGCGGAAGCGGCGAAGGCCCCGTCCGATGTTGGCAAGGCTTCAGCCAGTGCCGGGATGGCCGGTTCAAACTCCAGGTCCAGCATTTCTTCGGAGGAGAAAGTCCGCACCTCTTTCGTCAGATACCAATCTTTGCCCTTGAGACGCCCGATTCGCCGCGTGCATTGAGGCATCGTGTCGGAGCTGACAAGGAGGTTCGTGAGGACCTCCTGAGGCGCGATGGAAAAGCCGTTTCCGAGAGGCTTGGCCGGGGTGGGCGGCTTGCCTTCCTTTTCCATCGCTTCCAACTCTTCCATGGACCAGTCCATTACTTCGTTACCGTGTCGAGCACTCAGGCGACGCCACTGGAGAAGGTTGTGTCTCGCCAGCAATTCCTGCCTTAACGTCTCCTTCTGCCGCTCAGGTTTCTTACGTTCCCATTCCGCTCTACGTTGAGCGAGGAGTTCCAATCTTTTGTTGAGGATGAACCGGTTCAGCAGCGGTTCGGTGGAAAGCACATAAAGAGAAACTTCCGACGGCTTGCCATTGACGTCGGAGATTCTGAGCGGAAAAACGCATTTCGGCGTGTCGAAGCTGATTAGGAGCGGATGCAGTTCGCCGCTCGAAAGTTTGGTCTGAATCTCCTTGCGCTCCCTTTGATCTACCGTCGGGTTCCCGCGAGCACCGTCGGAGACCAATTTGAAACCAACGCCACGGTTCAACTGGATCTTTGCGGCGATAAAATACCACCCTTTGCGAATGTAGTCGTCGATGATTCCGCCCTTGTCTTTGGGAATGGAATAATCATGCGTCTTCAACCACCGATCGAGACTGCCGGCATCTTGCGCCGAAAGAATGGCCACCTCATACGCGCCCACCGTCTTGACTTCCACGACGTTGACTTCCGGCTCATCTTTTGTGCCGAGCGCCGCCCTTCTCAGGTAGTGCATCCCGAAATGTCGCTGAGTCAACCGGCTCAGTTCGTAGAAGCAGTCCATCGAACCTTTTTCCACTTTGGGCAGGTTGGGCACCGGAATGAGCCAACCGAATTGTTCCAACGGACCCTGATACTTGACTTGAAGCAACACGTCCTCGCGTCCGGCATCATGGACGATGATCGCTTTTTGAGTCGGCTCGTTGATGTCAATCCTCTTGTCCCACTTGAAAATAAAACAGCCGTCCGCTCGCCCTAAAACCGGAATGGCCAAGCCGACGATCAGGCGCAAAATCAGACCGGCGGAGACTCGAGTTGAACTTTGCTTACTCCAAATCCCGGATTCGGTTTTCATAGAGAGCAATTGCACCGCCTGACAAGAATAGTTCTATTGAGTGCGCTTAAGCAGCCAAAATCTTTTGAAGTTTTGCAGGAAGGTGGCACCACGAAACTAGACGTATCCCAAGGATTGAGAACAGCCGATCCCTCATTTTCTCAAGACGGACTGGGCATCAAGGTTGCACCTTGCGCCGACGCTCATTGATTGGAGAGTGGAATCGGCCCGGCTTCTGCGTCCAACGCCAGCACTCGCATTGGATTTTTCCAAACCCGGCAGATCGGCTCCGCCGAACGTTGCAGCGTCTGATCCGGGAGATTAGGATCGGTCGAATACATCCGCCGGTGTTCGCCTGCATCACGATAGTCGTAGAGCGGCGTGGCGTCGGGTGATTGGTCTTCGGGTGGATTGGAATCGGCCGCAGCCGATGGCGTCCGCGGAGGCAGGACAAAAAAAATCGGCTGGGTCTGGCCCGGCGGTGGCGTGTCGCGCAAAACGGCCTGGCCGCCGCCCTCCTTTTGCTCGAAAATCGGAATCATCCCGCTGCGACCGCGATTGGGCGCGAGCGCGAAGAACGCGACTTCTTCGATCTGATTCCACAATCGCTCGCGCTCGATGGCTTCACGGGTCAGGTAGCGCGTTTTCCCCCCGACATCATTCACTCGATACACCGGCACCGGCAAATTCAGGCGCGCATCGTCGAGCGCGAGGCGATACATGATCTGGTTGTAATCGTAGTGCGGCGTTTTCTCCTTCGCGTCGGAGAAACTCGCCGTGTAAGTACCCTCGAAGTAAATCAATCGCCCGCCGTCCTGATCGAAGAAAGGATGCTGGGTTGGATTGTAGAAGTTGTAATGGTCGTGTGACACCACGCGGCGCGCGTAAACCCACGGGCCGACTGGCGTGTCGGCTTCCGCGAACCAGATTTCGCCGGGTTCCGCCGACACGATCATCACCCACCGTTGTCGAAACTCGTTCCAATAAACGGAACCGCGTCCGGCCTCGACTGGTGCGCCCGTTTCAAAGTCGTGAAGTTGAATCCAGCTTTCTTCCGGCTTCAACTTGCCCGCGGAAATCAGTTCACGAATTCGCCCGGGATACAGCCGGTCTGCGCCCGCTTTCCACGAATAGCGCGCGTGGCCTCCTGCGTTCCGGTCGATCTGAGTCTCGGCGCCGTTCGCCTTCCCGTCGCCTGCCACGCAGGTGAACCCTTCGTAGCTCCCAAGATCCGCCAGACTCTTCAGGTCGGCCTTCACTCGCCAGTTCGGATAAAGATAGAGGTATTCGATGCCGTTCACGCGCGCACGAAACGGATGCGAGGAGTCGTGCCCTTCGCTGATGTTCCACTTCATCTTGGATTCAAAAATC
>QHPA01000358.1 GCA_003218935.1 Verrucomicrobiota bacterium | reverse complement strand
CCACGGTATAAAGCCTCCGAGGACTTCGTCGTGCCGGAGTTGGTTTGACCGTTTGAGAAACCGGTAATTCCGGTTGGATTGCTCCGAGTGCCTCCCGAGTCATGGCAAACCAAAGCCGCGCGCGCGAAAAAAATCATTGCCGCGCTGCGGAAGACTTATCCCGACGCGCACTGCGAGTTGAATTATTCGAACCCGTTGGAACTGCTCATCGCCACCGTTTTGTCGGCGCAGTGCACCGACAAACGGGTAAACCAGGTCACGGCTGAATTATTCAGGAAATACCGCACGGCGGCGGACTACGCCAACGCCAACAGCACTGCGCTGGAGCAGGACATCAAGACCACCGGCTTTTTTCGGAACAAAACAAAAAACATCCAGGCCTGCTGTCGTAAACTCGTTGAGCAATACGGCGGCAAAGTGCCGCAGACGATGGAGGAGCTGGTCCAACTTGGCGGCGTCGGGCGCAAGACGGCGAACGTGCTTTTGGGAAACGCTTTTGGCATCAACGAAGGCATTGTGGTCGATACGCACGTCGCCCGGCTGTCGCATCGGCTCGGTCTGACGAAGCAGAAGGACCCTGAAAAGATCGAGCACGACCTGGTGAAGCTTGTGCCGCGCGCACAGTGGACGATGTTCAGTCACTGGCTCATCTGGCACGGGCGACGGCGTTGTTACGCGCGCAATCCGGATTGCTTGAATTGCGAAATCAAGACACTCTGCCCGCGCGTTGGTCTGAAGTAGCACGTGCCTCCGGCGAGTCGCTCCCGGCGTCCCGCCGAAAGCACTCGGCTTTACATTGAAAACCTCCGGTCCGCAAACCTGGCTGCGGTTGAATTCCGGCTCCGGCTCGGCGGCCTTCAACATGGCGTTTGACGAAACGCTGCTGGAGTCCGCGTCGCAATCGGGCAAGCCGCTCTTGCGCTTCTATGGCTGGACGGAACACGCGGCGTCGTTCGGTTATTCGCAAAAGTACGCCGAGGTGGCGCGATTGACTTTCTTGCGGCCGCTGGTCCGCCGGCCGACGGGCGGCGGGCTCGTGCCGCACGATGCTGACTGGACCTACAGCCTGGTGTTTCCGCACGGTCACTGGTGGTATGCATGCCGCGCGACGGAAAGTTATCGGCGCGTCCACGAGTGGATTCGCGCGGCTTTCGCGCGGCTTGATGTTCCGACCGGGCTTTCACCGTGCTGCCGCAAGGAGCTGCCCGGCCAATGCTTCGTCGGCATGGAGCAATTTGACATTCTTTGGCAGGGGAAAAAGATTGCCGGCGCCGCTCAGCGTCGCAATCGCCAGGGCCTGTTGATTCAAGGTTCGGTGCAACCGCCGCCGCTCTCGCTCATCAAAGCCGACTGGCAGAAAGCCATGTGCGATGTCGCCGTTGAAACCTGGGGTGTCAACTGGGCTGCGTTCGAGGGGGACACGGCCCTGGACCGGCGGGCAGACGAGTTGGCGTGTCGGAAATACTCTTTGGCTGAACACAACCAACGCCGCTGAAGTTGTCCTCGTGGTTCGAGGGACTGGAATGACCCGCCGCTCCAAATCGAATGGACCGGGTCTTTGGGGTGCAGGCCCATGACCGTCGGGATCACTCTAATAACTATGAGCTTTCCCTGCCGGTCCTCGCACAATCGCCACGCCGGCTGAAGTGCCCAGGCGTGTGGCGCCCGCTTCGATCATCGCCAGCGCGGTCGGCGCGTCACGAATGCCGCCCGCGGCTTTCACGCCGAATTTTTCGCCGACGATTCCGCGCAGCAGTTCCACGTCTTCAATCGTCGCGCCACCGCTGCTGAAACCGGTGGAGGTTTTCACGAACTGCGCGCCTGAATCGAGGACGAGACGGCAAGCGCGGATTTTTTCTTCGTGGGTCAACAGGCTGGTTTCGAGAATGACTTTGACCGGTCGTTCGTCTGCGGTCTCGGCGACATCGCGAAGTTCCCGCAGCACATAATCGTAATTGCCGTCCTTCAAACGTCCGAGATTGATGACCACGTCGATTTCCTGCGCGCCGTTGTCGATCGCGGCTTCGGTTTCGAACCGCTTGGTGTCGGAGTCCGTCGCTCCGAGCGGAAAGCCGACGACCGTGGCCACTTTCACAGCGCTGCCGTCAAGCAAATGGCGAGCCTGAACCACCCACGATCCGTTTACGCAAACAGCATAGAAATGGTGCTCGCGCGCCTCGGCACAGAGCCTTTCGATGTCTTTCGCCGCGGCGTCCGCTCTGAGCAGCGTGTGGTCGATATAGCGGGCGAGGTCCTTGGCCTTCATCGCGAAGCGGGTGGGGCGAATGTCGGGCCGTCCCCTCCGCAGGAGTCGAGGTCACAAGAATCAAACATCCTGATGGGATCGTTCATGGACGCGATTTGTTGACAGCCGCTTGCTCACCTTGGGAGCAAGTCCGCCACCATTGCGCGCTCCTCCTGCAATTCGTTGACGGTGGCGTCGATTTTCGCGCGGCCGAATTCGTTGATCGGCACGCCTTGAACGATGGAAAGCTTTTTGCCGTCGCCACGCACCGGAAACGAGGAGATGAGTCCCTGCTCGACACCGTAGCTGCCATCCGAGCAAATACAGACGCTGTGCCAATCGCCGGCGGACGTGGGCTCGATGATGGAGCGGACGCTTTCGATGATGGCGTTGGCCGCGCTGCCGGCGCTCGACGCGCCGCGGGTCTTGATGATGGCTGCGCCGCGCTGCTGCACGGTGGAGATAAACTCACCTTTCAGCCAGGTTTCGTCTTTAATGAGATCAGTCGCAGGCCTGCCGTTGATTTTCGCGTTGTAAAAATCGGGATACTGCGTCGCCGAATGATTGCCCCAGATAGCGACGTTGGTGACGGCACCGGCATCGGCGCCGGCTCTTTTGGCGAGCTGCGATTTCGCCCGGTTCTCGTCGAGCCGCGTCATGGCGTGCCAGCGGTCGCGCGGCACCTCCGGCGCGTTGTTCATGGCGATCAGACAATTTGTGTTGCACGGATTGCCAACGACGAGGACGCGCACGTCGCTGGCGGCGTTTTTTTGAATCGCCCGGCCCTGGCCGATGAAAATCCTGCCGTTGATGCCGAGCAGGTCTTTGCGCTCCATCCCTTGCTTGCGCGGCACGCTGCCGACGAGCAATGCCCAGTTCACGCCGCGAAAGCCCTCGTCGAGATTGGCCGTGGGAACGACGCCTTTAAGCGACGAAAAGGCGCAGTCGTCGAGTTCCATGACCACGCCATTGAGCGCGGGCAGGGCGGGTTCGATTTCAATCAGGTGCAGAATGACCGGCTGGTTCGGACCGAACATTGCGCCGGAAGCGATGCGGAAAAGGAGCGAGTAACCGATTTGTCCGGCGGCGCCGGTGACAGCGACGCGAATGGGAATCGTGCTCATACATTTTCACAGGCCGCGAGTATGGTTGGCCGCCCGAGGCGACGCAAGCGGGAAGACGGAGTGTGGGGAGAGTTTGAAACGTCACCTGCTTTTCACCCGTTCGCCTTTGATGCCGGACCATCGCTGTGCTACCGAAACCGGATGGCGAAAGTCCTGGTTGTGGACGACGAACCGGACATGGTTGAGCTGATAACCTTCGTCTTCAAAAAGAGCGGGCACCAGGTGGTCATTGCCGGAGACGGGTGGGAGGCCCTGAACAAGGCTCGCGCCCTCCTGCCGGACATCATTGTGCTCGACGTGATGATTCCGGAAATGGACGGATTCACCGTTTGCGAAACCCTGCGTCGCGAACCGGCCACCGTGAACATCCCGATCCTCATGCTGACGGCGCGGTCGGGTGAACTGTGCCGGCTGATCGGCCTCGATTCGGGGGCGAACGATTACCTGACCAAGCCTTTCAGCCCGCGTGACCTTGAAACGCGCGCGCAGTTGTTGCTCCAACGCCATTGACCTCAAGACGGTCGGGCCGCCTCGGATGCGTTGACATGAATTTGTAACCTTCTTGTCACCTGGCCGAAATTGTAGGAACTTGGGCTTCGTGATAACCAAAGCCCGCGTGATGGCAAAGATTCTGGTGGTAGATGACGAACCCGACGCCGTTGAACTGGTTGAGTTCAATCTCAAGAGCGCGGGTTACGAAGTCGTGACGGCGGCGGACGGCTCGGAAGCGTTGAAAAAGGCCCGAGTTCAGTCGCCCGATTTGATTGTTCTCGATCTGATGCTGCCGGAAGTGGACGGTGTTGAAGTTTGCAAAATTCTGCGTCGCGACCCGGCCACCTCCGGCATTCGCGTCATCATGCTCACCGCAAAAGCGGCGGAGATCGACCGTGTGCTCGGCCTGGAATTGGGCGCGGACGATTATGTGACCAAGCCATTCAGCCCGCGCGAACTGCTCCTGCGGGTGAAAAATCTACTCAAGCGCGGCCAGGGCGAAGATGAGAAAAAAGACCGGTACCAGTTCGGCGATCTGATCATCGACGTGCCGCGGCACAGGGTGACAGTGCAGGGCAAACGCATTGAGCTGACCGCGACGGAGTTCAAACTGCTGACCGTGCTGGCGCAACGTCGCGGGCGTGTCCAATCGCGCGAACAACTGCTGCAGGACGTTTGGCAATACGAAAACCTCATTGATACCCGCACCGTGGACACGCACATACGCCGATTGCGGGAAAAGCTCGGACGCGCGGCCGGATACCTCGACACCGTGCGCGGTGTGGGCTACCGCTTCGTCGAAAACTGACTTCCCGGTTCAACGATTTAACCTGTCGACGATTTAACATTTAATGCCCGCCGGGTCGTTAAACAGTTGAACCGTTAAAATGTTAAAAGCGTAGAAAGCATGTGGCCCACGTTAACCATCTTTGCCGGTCTTGGACTTGTCGCGCTGCATTTCTGGTGGAAACGCCGCTTTGACGAAGCGCGCGAAAGGCTCAAGGAACAGACCGGGCAAACCGCGGTGTTGCAGGAGCAACAACAGCTCGCGCTGGCGCAAGCCCAGGCCCAGCAACAGGCCCTCTTCAACAGCATGGTCGAAGGCGTGTTGTTGCTCGACGGCAACGGACGCGTGCGACTCGTCAATCAGGCGCTCGAACAGCTCTTCGGCCTGACGGGTGATATCCGGGGCCGTACCACAATGGAGGCGCTGCGCCTGCATGAATTGCAGGAACTGGTAAGCCGGGTGCGCGTGGAAAGCCAGGTGCTCGGCTTTGAACTGGAGCTGCCCGGCCTCGACAACCGTTGTCTGCAAGTGAATGCCACCGCGTTGCTCGATCGTGATGGAAAGCAGCAGGGTATGATTCTCGTGTTTCACGACCTGACGCGTCTCAAGCAACTCGAAAACACGCGCCAGGAATTCGTAGCCAACGTCAGTCATGAACTGCGCACGCCGCTCTCCATGATCAAAGGCTACGTCGAGACGCTCATCAACGGCGCGAAAGACGATCCCAACGTCGCTACGCGATTCCTGAAGACGATCGAGAAACACGCCGACCGGCTCACCTATCTCATCGACGACCTGCTCACGATTTCGCGGCTCGAATCCGGCCAGATCGTCTTGAACCTTCAGAAGGTCGAGCTGCGATCCGTGGCCGAGGACGTGATGGAGGACCTCCAATCGCGGGCCGGATACAAGAAGGTGAATCTGGAAAATCAGGTTCCGGACGACGTCGTCGTGCGCGCGGACGCGGACCGCGTTCAACAGGTCATTTTTAATCTGGTGGACAACGCGATCAAATACGGTCGTCCGGAAGGGCGCGTCTGGATCAACGCGCGACTCGCCGACGGACAATTTGCCGAGGTCTCAGTGCGCGACAACGGCCCGGGCATTCCGCCGGACTCGATTGACCGCGTCTTCGAACGTTTCTATCGCGCGGACAAGGCCCGTTCGCGCGAGCAGGGCGGAACGGGGCTTGGATTATCCATCGTCAAACACATCGTCCAATCCCATGGCGGCGAGGTCCGGGTGGAAAGTGAGTTGGGGCAGGGGACAACCTTCTTCTTCACGCTGCCGCTGACGTGACGATTTCCTCATTGTCCGGTCGAATGGTTCGGCGTGTTGCGCGGGCGGATTCCACGCCGGGAAAAGAATTCCTGGATAAACCGCCTGACCGCCCGCGTCTTCCTGAAACCGATGTCGCCGCCCGATTTTCTTGACCGTGTTTACGATGACCACGCCCAGGCACTGTTCGCTTTTCTGCTGAACTTCACGCGGGACGAGACCGACACGAAGGACCTGTTGCAGGAGCTGTTCGTTAAACTGGCCAAACAGCCCGGCTTGCTCGAGGCCGTGCGCGACGAGCGGGCCTTCCTGATTCGCCTCGCCCACAACCTGGCCATCGACCTGATGCGCCGCCGGAAAACCCGCGGGAAGAATTACGGACAACTGGCTGCGGAAAGCGCGTCCATCTTTGCGCCCGTGACAGATCCGGACGAACAGGCTTTTCACCAGGCGCTGGTGGCGGCGCTGGGCGAGTTGCCGCCCGAACAACGCGCCGTGGTTCACCTGAAGTTATGGGAAGGCCTGACCTTTGGGTCGATTGCCGAAGCGCTCGACATCCCGCCGAACACCACCGCCAGCCGCTATCGTTACGGCTTAGACAAATTGCGGGAGCGGCTGCGTCCTCTTTACGACGAGATCAAATGATGAACGAGTGGATGCTGGGCCGCGCGTCTCAATACAATAGACGGCGGCTGAAAAAGCCGCCTTACAAATCAAGCGCATATCGAAATGAGGCCGGAAGATTTTGAAAAACAACTTCAGCGCCAGCCGCTGCGGAAAATCCCGGCGGAATGGCGTGGCGAAATCCTGGACGCGGCGCGGCGCGCGCACGAGCCTCAACCCTCTCAACCCGCTTCGTGGTGGCGCGCATTGCTCTGGCCTTGCCCGCAAGCCTGGGCGGGATTGGCCGCGGTGTGGGTCTTGATTCTGGCACTGAATTCGGTGACGCGCGAACCGGCTCGATCCGCCCGATCTCCGAAC
>QHPA01000541.1 GCA_003218935.1 Verrucomicrobiota bacterium | reverse complement strand
CTTCGTCGCGGTCCTGCCCGGCCAGCGCGATGGCGAGCTGCGCGGTGAGCAGGCCGTATTTGACTCCGATGTCGTAACGGCGTCCGTGCAGTTCGCAGGCGAGATAACGTTCGCGCACGGCCAGTTTCGCGAGCGCGGCGGTCAATTGCACGCCGCCTTTGTCGCCGCGTTTGGCGACCTCGTCGGCGAGAATGTTCATGACTGTCGGGGTCAACACGTGCATTCCAAAGAAGCAGAGATAGTGACCGGCACGGAGGCCGGCAACGATCAGGCGCTGTTCGGCCTCGGTGGGGGCCGGCTTCTCGATGACTTCGGCGACTTCGTAAAGGCCCTTGCGCCCGGTCACCAACTTGCCTCCCACGGTCCCGTAATAGGGCAGCTTGCTTTCATGCGTGGCCTGGACTGCGGACACCGCGCAATTCTCCGCCGAGGCCATCTCGACCAGTTGCTGGGCACATCGTTTTTGACCGCCGCTGACATAAAGGTGATCGCCGACGAGCAGAAGAAACGGCTGTTCGAGGGTGAACTTATTCGCACACCAGACGGCATGTCCGTAGCCGAGCGGCGCGGGCTGTTCGACGAATTGAAGTCGCTCGCCGTGGTGGCCCGCCGCGTCGGTGTATGCCGCCTCGTCGCCCGGAGACACCACCACGCAGATCTCCTCCGCGCCCGCGTCCAGAATCTCCTCGATGATAATGCGCAAGGCGCTCTTTTGCGCGCCATCGCGGTCCACGAGCGTCTGCAGCGGTAACGTGCGTTGGGCTTTGCTCGCGGCCGTTATGATCGCCTTTTTAATCTCCACGATCGAATCGTTTGTTGGGTTGTAAACCGCGCCGAGACTCACATATCGCCAACCGGTCGTCAACTGCGCGCCAGGCCCGGTTTTCGATCTGCGCAAAAGTCTGCAATTTGATTTCAGAGACCGTGGACAACCAAGGTGAAGGGAGGTTTTGTCTTGAACGTCGAACCGGTTGCGTGACTATCTTTGCTGATTCGGCAGGAAAACGGCAACATCAAGAATGTGTTACTTCAGAGCGGTGGACGGACGAGGACGTGGCGTATGGTGGCTGGGGTTCCTGACGAGCCTCCTGCTCGTGGTGAAGGCTCCGCGGTTCGCCGCGGCGGCGGTTGGTCGCGATTCCCCCGCCAAAGGGGAAGCCGATTTCAGCCGCGATGTCCTGCCGATTCTTTCCGACAACTGCTTTAAGTGCCACGGACCGGATGAAAAAGCGCGTAAAGCGAAACTGCGGCTCGACACCAAAGACGGCGCGTTTCGCGTCAAGGACGGAAAGACTGCGATCGTGCCGGGCAAAAGCGCCAAGAGCGAGTTGTTCAGGCGCATTATCACCAGCGACCCGGACGATCTGATGCCTCCGCCCGAATCGAACCACAAGCTCACGGCGAAACAAATCGAGCTTGTGAGGCGGTGGATCGACGAAGGCGCGAAATGGGGACGGCACTGGGCTTTCAATCCGATTACCCCACCCGCCCCGCCACACTTGAAGAACAAACATTGGCCGGTGAATGAGATCGACCGATTTGTCCTGGCCCGATTGGACGAAGAGAAACTCGCGCCGTCGCCGGAAGCGGACCGCGAGCGCCTGGTTCGGCGGGTCACATTGGACCTCACGGGCCTTCCGCCGACCCCCGCGGAGATCGATGCGTTCCTTAACGACAAATCATCGAATGCTTACGAGAAAGTCGTCGATCGTTTGCTGAACTCGCCCCGCTACGGCGAACGGATGGCTGCGCAATGGCTTGACCTGGCCCGGTACGCGGACACCTACGGCTATCAGATGGACGCTCCCCGGCCGGTGTGGCCGTACCGCGATTGGGTCATCAAGGCGTTCAACGAGAACCTGCCCTTCGACCAGTTCGCGACCTGGCAGCTTGCTGGCGATCTGCTGCCTGAAGCAACGAAGGAGCAGCGTCTGGCCACCGCGTTCAATCGCCTCCACCTCCAGAACGAGGAAGGCGGTGTCGTCGAAGAAGAGTTCCGGGTCAGTTACGTGGTGGACCGCGTCGATACCTTCGGCACCGCGTTCCTGGGTCTGACGCTCGAATGCTCCCGCTGTCACGATCACAAGTTTGATCCGATCACGATGCGCGATTTCTATTCGCTCTTTTCGTTTTTCCAGAACATCGACGAGGCCGGTCAGAATCCTTACACGGGCTTTGTTGATTACACGCCAGTGCCGACGCTCTTGCTTTCCGACACCGCCACCGATGAGAAGCTCGCCAAGCTGGCGCGACAGATTCTCGCAAAAGAAAAGCAATTCGCTGCGCTGCGCGTAGCCGCTCGGGGCGCATTTGCGGATTGGATGAAAAGTAAACCGGCTGAACCATCGGTACCGGGGCTTGTGGCCGCCTTTTCGTTTGATGAAATCGAAACGAACAAAGCCGCCAACAGCGTGGATTCTTCCAAACCGGCCAACGCGCATGAGGGGCCGACACTCGTCGAAGGCAAGTACGGGAAAGCGGCGGAGCTGAACGGCGACAACGGGTTTACCTTTCCTGGCGTCGGACATTTCACGCGGACGG
>QHPA01000357.1 GCA_003218935.1 Verrucomicrobiota bacterium | reverse complement strand
AGCCGAGCAGCACGTCTTGCCGTAGGCGCCGCTGCTCTCCTGCCAATACATGTCGCTGTCACCCGCATTGTCCAGATCGTGCAATTGCCACAGCGCTCCGTAGGCCGAGCCCTGCCCCCAGAGGAGGTCCAGAATGACGGTGTATTGGTTGACCTTCTGACCGCCCCCGTTGGGAGCGATGTCGTGTTTCATCCGCAACCCCATCTGTTTATGAGTGCCATCGGTCACGTAGGGAACCAACAAGGCATGGGCAGGTTTGCCGTTGATCGGCGGTAGAGCCGCGAAATCTCCCTGTCCACTGACGCCAAATTTGTAACGGCTGGCGAGAGAATCATCCACGTACAGCAGATCGCGTCCGACGCGCGCCTTCAAATTCCCTTTTTCAAATGTCCAGTAACCCTTCACCGAGTTGAGAAGATTACCCCCACCGCCCTTGCCGGTCGTGAAACCCCACTCCCGGACGACGTTGTGTCCGGCGCTGTCGCTGAATTCGAGGTGCAACATCTGGGCAGTCTGGGCTACCAATGGTTGGCTCACCGAATAATTGACGGTGGTAACTTTCCCGTTCTTGACAATCGCGCCGACCGGCAGCGTAGCCTGACTCCCGTTGAGAGCGAGTTTGATTGAACTCTGATCAACAATCGTGGCGTCTTCGGTAACGTCGATGGCGATCCTCGGTCTGACGCTGACGTTGACCTCGCCCGGCGCCGGACTCGCCGCGCTCACATAAGGCGGCAGCGAGGCGCCCGCTTTGAGCTGGCGGTACGAATTGATTCGACTGCCGCCCGGTGCGTTGGGATCGTTGATCAGCGTGCGGTTGCCAGCCGTGTCGATTACGTACCATTCCACTTCCGCCCCGCCGCTCTGCTGCCAATAGAGGAGCCGAAACGGATAAATGCCGCTTTGCGTCACGGCGAAAAATCCGACCGATTCGCCCCCCGCGCCGCGCGGTGCGTCATACGCGGTGATGAGGGGCGCCGTCACATCCCGCGGGTTGCTCGCAGCGCCAAGCTTGAAGCCGTCATCGCTGTTCACGCCGACGGTGTAGGCGCCGACAGCCAGATCGAGGAAAGCGATCGCCTCGACTGCGAAATTGTCAGTGGTCTGGGTGTTGTCAGGCAGCGTGCCGGGAATACCGGGAAAAACGGTGTCGCCGGGCATATTGCCGGCGTCGGTCCCGGTCGCCTCGAAATTGATGACTCCCGCCACATCGAACAATCCATCGGTGGCGGCGCTGAGGTTGGCGATGTTTGCACCCCCCTGCCCAGCGAGGACCTTCTCGGCGGTTTTATTGTCACCGATGCTCGTGGTTGCGGTTTGATACACTTTTAGTTTGAACCCCGGCTTGCTGGTGTCCACGCCGGCTGGCTCGACCCTGTCGCCTGCTCCAAGGCTCACATAATTCACCACGCTAAAACCATACGCCAACGTCTTGGTGCCGTAAGTGAGATTGACTGAGTGGCTGGAGGCGGGATCGAATAGTGCCGCCGATTGGAAGGTGACGAGCGTCACTCCTCCGCCCGCGTCGGTCTGGGCGGGCGTAAATGGCTGTCCGCCGTCGAATACCATTTGTACTGCGGCGCCCGCGAGGTCCTGGATTCCGATTTTCACCGCCGCGTTGGGCGCGGCATTCTGCGTTGGCGGCTCAATCGAGACCACATACGCGCCGCTGACGGTGGTGGTGGTGATTGAGAGATCGTCGATCCAAAAGTTATCTCGCACGATGGCCCCTTATCATAGACTTTGTTGGAATTGTAGGTGACGCTCAACAAACCGTCCGGGGTAAGTGTCACTTCCACCGGCACGAAGACCGGGGCGTGCCCCGCACCCGGGCCGTCCGTTCGCAAACCGGTGAACCGTTTGGCAATCACCTTCTGCCCCTTTTGCTTGATGACGATGCCTGGAGCGTCACCCGCAGCGGTGCCTTCACCGACGCCGGCCTGGCCGAAGGCCTGGAGGAACGAAATCGTTAAGCCGGTCGTGGCGCCGCCGCCTTCGCGGAATGGTGTGGTTTGGTCGTAGTCGTTGGCGAGGACAAGGCTGAAGCCCAGCGCGCTGCTCTCGGTGCCACCGCCCACACGCGCTTTGAACGTGGCAGTGAAAGAAGCGACCTTCTGCCCTGGATCAATTTCAGGAAGAATGTAACAACCTTGAAGCGGCAAACGCTGCTCGCTGAATTGCCCCGTGGCAGGATCGATCAAGTCGTTCAAGTCCACCAGCTTCAAGATGCCGTCTTTGATCAGGACCTGGTCACGGTTGACGATGGACGTGCCTCCCGGGTCCGAGCTGAAATCGGTGTTGAAGCTGCCCGCAGCGGCCGGAAGCAGTCCGGCCAGGAGCGCGCCGAGCAAGCCAAGGCGTTTTGGAAGCGCAAAATGGGCTGCCACACGTTCGAATCGCTTTTCATTTTTCTGATTGGCGACGCTTGCGACTCCGCTGGAGATACACCAGCGATTCAGGGTAGTCTTCAGGATTCTGGTTATCATAGGAGCTTGACTGAGGTTAAGGGTTGCGTGGATCGAAAGACCGCTCGCTGAGCAGAAAAGGGTACGTCCGTCCACCTGCCGATGAGGTGTGGTGTCCATGCCATCGTTCACGACGCGTTCGACACTTGCCAACTTGCGACTGACCTGGGCGGACCCGCCAGAGGGCGGCTTCAGCGACCTGGTGTCCGCAATACCAGCGCGCACTGGAAGCGGTTCGTTGTTGGGTGCCACCCCATTGCTGCCTGAGTGTCAAACATTGTAAAGGAAAAACCGGCGGCGCCTGAAGCCCGGCAGGGCTGTTCTAAAGTCCGACGTATGTGCTCGAACAAATCTGCCGCTGATCGCGACCCACAGGCAAATTGTGTCGGCCAACGCGCCGCGATAAGCTAGAAGCCAAACCTCTGACAGAATTCCGTGACGGGGGCGTCAATTCGGATAGTCCGCTTGTGAAACGGATCGTGATAAGCCAATGAAACGGCGCGCAAAGCCAGCGAAGCGGGCGGGCGGTTGCCGGTTGCGGGTTGCGGGTTGTCGGAAACCGGGCCGTAGAGCACGTCACCCAGAACCGGATGGCCGGATTCGGCCAGGTGAACGCGAATTTGATGCGTGCGGCCCGTCAGCGGCCTGGCTTCGATGAGCGCTCTATCGCGGTTGGTTTGCAGAACGCGGAACAGTGTTTCCGCCTCCTTTCCCCGTCGCCGGTCCGTTTTCATTCGCCCGACTTCATCCCGACGCGACGCGAGTTTGAGCCGGCAAACCCAGTTTTGCTGCTTCGGCACTCCCTGCACGACGGCCAGGTAAATCTTTTCCACGCGGCGCGTCGCGAACAACCGGCTGTAGGCCGGCGCGGCGCCCGGATTTTTCACGAGCAACAAAACTCCGCTTGTGTCGGCGTCGAGGCGATGAACGAAACGGAGGAATTTCAGGTTGCGCGAACGCGCCCAGAAATCGCCACCTTTGACGCCGGAGATCAGCGCCAGATGCAGGTTGCGGCTGGTCCTGTCCCACGACTCTGGCGCGAGTATCCAGCCGGCCGGCTTGTCAATGGCGAGCACGGCGCGGTCTTCGTAAAGAATGGGAATGATCGTGCCGTCGGGCAGTTCGATAGCTTTGGGTCGAGCCACACCCGCAGAGTAAACTCGACTTCCACC
This sequence comes from Verrucomicrobiota bacterium, assembly GCA_003218935.1. Lineage (GTDB taxonomy): Bacteria > Verrucomicrobiota > Verrucomicrobiia > Limisphaerales > AV2 > AV2. The sequence continues at coordinate 3,466 of QHPA01000357.1, read as the reverse complement.
CAAAACCAAGTCTCACCGAACATCACAACGCGGGCGGCCTGGTGCGAATCATTGGACGCGCACGCGGTAAAAACGGCTGGGCGAATTGACCGGGAAGTCCGTGATGGTCGCCGGGCTCCCGTCGCCGCTGACAATGGTCAACGTTGTCCAGGCCCGATCGCTCAGAGAATCCTTGTATTCGACCGTGTAAACGATGTTGCTGGCACTGCTAAAAGTGAAAGACACCTTCGTCCCGTCGAAGCCCACGCTCGCGATGACCGGTGGCGCGACCACAGTCAGGACGGCGATGTCGCTCATGACGGACCCGGCAGCGTTGCTGACGACGACCCGATAATTGCCGGCGACTGCGGGCTGCACGTTGGTCAGCACCAGCGTATCGTTTGTCGCGCCGGGGATGTCGCCGGGCAACCAACCCGCGCGCCACTGATAGAACAGCGGCGCGGCGCCGGTCGCAGCTACGGTGAAGGTGACGTCTGCGCCCGCGTTGACGGTCTGGGAAACTGGCTGTCTGGTAATGATCGGCGCAGCGCCCGTCTGCACTGTCCAGGTGCGCGAGCGCGTGATCACCGCATCCTCCTCGAACACGGGGTCGTTCTGGTAAGAGCCCGTGTCGTTCCTGCCAATCACTTCGACGAAGTGCGGACCGTCCGGCAGTCCGGAGAGTGAGATCGGCGTGGCAATGGATGTCTCCGCACTCCACGCGTTGGTGTCGAGCCGCCATTTGTACTGCGTGTAACCGGAACCGTTGGGCCAGCCGGCCGTCGGGATGCCGTCGCCGGTGCGATTCACGCCAACTGCCAATGTGGCGCTGGTCTGGCTGACCGTGCCGCGCGGTTCGCCGGAAACCGATGCTCCGAGCGGGATTACGCCGCCTTTATCGGTTCCGTTCGGCCCGGCGCCTGCCGCCGGCGAACCGGGCAGGAGGCTGAACCAATCGCGCATGACCTGCGCGTCCGCCCAATTGGTGAAAAAGGTTTCCGAAAGCTGCGGGATGTGTTTGAGCAGCGGCTCGCTGCTGGAGTTGTTGCCGCCGGGGCCGTTCCAGGCAAAAGGCATGAGGTTGTTGGTGAAGGTCACAACAGCGGTCGTCGCGTTGCGTGTGAGTTTTTCCGCGTCGTAGATAATGTTTCCTTCGAGGTAAACTCCCGCGCCCTCGGCGGTCCCGGTGTCGGCGAGGATGACGACGGCGCCGTCGGTGTCCACGCCGCCCACATGACTCTGGTGGACAATGGTGTTGTTGATCATGGTGTAGAAGTTGCCTTGCTTCGCGTCAGCGGCCTCGTCGCAATCATAAATGAGGTTGCCGATGATGGTGATCTGGGAGGTTTCCGTGCCAACGCCGCCGGGGTCACCCGCGCTGTACGTGTAGTTGCCGCCGCTCACGGCGCTGGAGGAGTCGGGTGTGCCGCCGTTCTTGTGCAGATGCAGGAAAATATTGCCCTCCACCCAGGCGTCCGTGCCATCAAGATCGAAGCCGTCGTCGTCGCCACCGGTGACGACATTGTCAATGAACTGCACGATCGGTTGCCCGGGCCGGTTGCCTCCTGTGAAATCCACCACATCATTGTAGCCATTCGGTTTGCCGAAGAAGTTGCGCAGAAAGATTCCGTGGCCGTCGCTCCGGACACCACGCGTGCCATGGCACGGCTCAAACGGGGCGGTGGCGGCAGGAAAATAGCAGTGGCTGATGGTGAAGGAAGCCTCGTCCACGTGGACATAAGGCGCGCCTGTGTTCTCGAAGATCAGGTGATCGAGATAGACCGCGCCGGTATTTACCTCAATACACGGCGTGCCGGAGTTGTTGGCGTTGAACTCGAACTGCGCCCAGGCGATGCGCGTCTCTGGCGATCCTACGGCGCCGTTGATGGTAATATTGCCCCAGTTACCGGCGGCTCCGGGCGCGCGCGTGAAGAGAATCGGCGCGTTCGTCGTGCCTTCAGCGAGCAAGCGGCCGCCGTCGGCCACGGTCATCCCCTGCCCTGTGTCGAAACAAACGAGAGCGCCGGGCTGGACCGTCAAGGTCACGCCACGCTCGACCGTGACGGAATTGGTCACGACATAATGCACGCCGGAATTCCAGATCGTGTCGGCGGTGATGGCCCCGCCCACAAACACCTGCGGGGACTGGCGCGTGCCGCCGGCGATATTGGAGTAAGCGGAATCGCCCGAACTGTTCGCCGCTTTGACGCGATAATAGTATTTCTGTCCCTGGACCGCGTTGCTGTCCGTGTAGTTGGTAACGTTGGGACCGACCGTCGCCAAAGTCTGCCAGGTCGCCCCGTCGGTTGAATGTTCAATCACAAAGGCGTCTTCGTTGTCCGCGTCATCGACCCAGGTGAGCGCGACTGGATTTGTGCTCGAGCCGAGGGCGGCGAGGGCAAAAGGCGCCCCGGGAATTCCGCCGACTGGAAAGGTCACACCTATATTTGCGCCGGCCAGACCGGCGCCGAGGGTCGGTGAATTGGCGGCGACGCGATAATCGTGCGCCGCGGCGTTGAGGAACAGCGGGTCGTTACCGATGTTCCCGGCGCCGGGATAATTCGTGCCTTGAAAATCGGAATAAGCTGCCGTGAGCGTGGAACCGTTGGACAGTGAAAGCGTGACGCCGTTGTTCCAGAGAACGTTATTGAACGAGTTCGTGATGTGACCGCCGCCGCTCGGAGAGGCAGGATCGGCTTTGTTGTAGCAGCGATAGCCAAAGTTGTTGTTGGCAATTGTGCAATTGTAGATGCCGGCGACGGAGTTGTCCTTCACCGCGACGCCGGTGTCCACGTTGAAAATCAGCGTGTTGGTGACTGTCACATCCACGCCGACGCCCATCGAGACTCCCTTGTCCACGAAATCGCGGAGCAGGCAAGAGTCGATCAATATGCCGCGGGAGCCCTCGCCCGTCCCCCCGTACTCGCCCATGTCCAGCGCGTCGGTGTTGAACAGCAAACCGCGACGCACGGTGCAGCGACGGATATAAGAACCGGGCTGGCCGGCGTCGAAGTCAATTCCATCGCCGCTGTTGCCCTGATATTCGAGCAGGCAATCTTCGATATGGTTCGTCCCATATTGACTCAACACTTCATAATAGTGCGCGACGTGGCACCTCCGCAGATTCAACGTCACGCGATCGGGCAGGCCCAGCGTGTGAATGATCGCCGGGCTGCTCACTTCATAATCATGAAAGTAACTGTCTTCCAGCGTCCCCACCGCTCCGTCAAAGAGTTCGATGTGACCGGCGATGGTTTCGACGTGTTGCAGCAGAAGAGTTCCGCTCGTGCCGCTGACCGTCAATCCGCCCCACACTGTCGTGCCGTCGGCCGGCAAGAAATAAATCCCGTTACCGGCCGTGCCCGTGGCATTGATCGTCGAGTTGGTTCCAGTGATGGAAGCGCCTGCCGACAGCAGCACCACCGTGCCCGGTTGAATGGAGAGAATGGCCCCCGCCGGCACGACGACGCTGTTGGTCACGTGGATG
>QHPA01000356.1 GCA_003218935.1 Verrucomicrobiota bacterium | reverse complement strand
GAAGGTCCAGCGGCTGGCCGTCAAAGACGCCGGTCAACACTGGCGGAGCGAAGAAATCCTGAGCGTTTCGCACTTCGTAAGCCGCGCCTGGCGCCAAGGCCGAGCTGATATCAACGGTCACGTCGCTCAGTTTGTCCCAGTTGTAAACAATAATGTTCGCCCGCCCCGCCTCGTACCGGTTGGGGCGCACAAACACCTTTGTGCCGGTCAGCTTGGCCGCGCTGTAGGTGCTGTGGCTGTCATAGCCCGTGTCGCCCTGCCAATCGTAAAAGCCGTACTCGGTCGAATTACCCAGAAAATCCCCGCCCGATCCCGAACGCAAGTAACTGTTGTCATTCCAGGCAGTCGCCAACGGGACCTGCGTCTGGTTCAAATTGACGATGTAACTCGAGTTTTGCGCCGCGAAGAGATTCCCGGCCACCGCGGCAATGGTCCAGTTGTTCATCACCAGCCCCTGCGGCAGGTAGTTGTTCAGGAGAGCCACGCTGCCGTTCACTCCTTCACGACCGATCTGCACCTGCTCGAGTGCGCCCGATCCCGGCGCGTAGTAACCCATGTTGCTCTTCAAAATAATACCGTCCGCGCCCAGCGCCGGAGCGTCCACCCCAACGATCCAGTCTCGATAGTTCCGCACCGCCTGGATCGCCCCTGCATTGAAGGCCACGTTGCCGTCCAGCGTGATTCCCACCAGGCGCATGTTGGTGGCGTTTTCATAAATCTGAAAATTGGCCCCCGATGCGTTGAAGGCCACGTTGTCCGTTATCTCTCTCGTCCCCCGGTTGCTTTGAACGTAAAAGTTGTGACCCTCGGCGTTGTCGGGCGAAGCCCAGCCGTTATTGTAAACCAGACACCCATACACAAGATTGTTCGTCGCGTATTCCGAAATGTAGAAACCGTGGCGGGTCTGATCATGAACCACGAGATTGATGAAGCTCATATTCGGCACATAGGACGCGACTCCGGGAATGATCTTGATGTCGGTCGGATCGAACCCGACGCCGATTTGAGAGCTAAGGCGGTTCGTGTCCGAGCTGTACAGTTCAAAATCTCTGAGGACCACATTTCCCGCGCTTGAATAGAAGGTCAGCGAACCGTCAACGCGCGCCCACTCTCCAGGCATTTGGCGGAACGTGATCGGCTGTCCGGGCGCTCCTTCGATTTTGGTGTCGATGTGTCCGATCACATAGTTGCCGCCGCTCAACCAGACCGTATCACCCGCTTGTCCCACTTGGCCTGACAGCGCCGTGTCCAGGTCGTACGGTTGCGCCATCGTCCCGGGACCCAGGGGAGTTCCGTCGGGGGAAACATACAAATCATTCCCCAGGATACCGAGCGGAATGAGCAGAATGCAGAGAACGCATAAGCGCGCGCCGAGGGCAGCGTGGACCATGGTCACGTCCGCAGTTAAATAGAATCGGAGCAACATTGAACTGCCGGACGCAGCCTCGAGCCTTCGATCGGACGCCGAGCAGAAGTTCCGCTCTATCCTGTTTCAGCAAAAGCTCTGGTGACTCAGAATCGAAAGCGAAACGCCGCGTTCCTGAATTGAACGCGTTAAAAGCCGTCACCCAGCTCTTCTACACTCGACCGTCGTTGACCACCGGACTCGTCCGCGGACCATCTACTAAAGCCATGTTCGCGTTGTCAAGCGGCAACACTCCGGTCGCTAAAACCGGGTTCTGAACCATCGGCTCGTCCACGGAAACCGATTCAACCCGCCGGAGCGCGATCCCGGCGGCACTCCGCCTGTTAAACAGCACGAAGTTCAGACTCAGTTCGGCAGGCACCGAGCGGCCCATAACGTCCACGAGAATTCGCGCTCGCTGTTTACCCGGCAGGAATACCATGGAACCAAGTTCGTTCAGTCCCTGCCGCAAGTCCGCAATCACCGCGTCCGGTATTTCCGGCACCCGATCGCCAAAACGCAACACGATCTTGACTGCCGGCGTGTACCTGACCTTCTCCAGCATGGACTTCAAAGCGAAGCGGGCGAACAGGTAATTGGGAAACAGAGATTCCGTGCTCCATCTGCGGCCACGCCGCGTCGAGCGCAAAAGCCGCAGTTGCGGATTGAACACTTCCACGCCACGAATCTGCCGCAAATGGGCTGCGGCAATGTGCTCGCGCTTCGGATGCGTACGGATGCAACGCCAGGCTTCATCCGTTCGACAAGTGCAAAGCTCCGCAACTGGTGAGGAAGTGACTTCCATCTCCGTTTTCACATCGGCTTTCGTTTTGTTGCCTCGGACCACCCAGGATTGTCCCGGCTCGAACCAGACCGGGAATCGATGGCCAGAGGCTCGGCGGCTGGTGCGTAAATTAAAATAGCGGATTGCTGGTAGCTATGGGGTCTCTCCCTATTCTTCGTAAAAATCCGGTTACAGAACTGTTGCAGCTCGACAGCGGGTCGGCCTTCCGGAACCCGCCAACACTGGAGTTGGCAACGCGGTGACCTTCCAGCCAGCCGTCAATCGCGCCCGCATGGTTGCGAATGGACAGAGCCCACGGAAATCTCGACCTCGAGATGACGCAGGCACAGGTCTTGAAAAACCATCGGCGCGGCTCGTGAATCCAGTCCGTTGCGTTGTGGACCGTGGAGTACGTCCTCATAAACATCAATACCTTCAGAATTACTGACGCCTCTACCTTCCCGCTGTTCAATCGCCGTGTGATAGATACATTCCATCCGGGAGGAAAACGCCCGACGCAGAAATGGGCTGATGACCCCATGTCGTTCACTCGCTTTGTTGAAGGAACCACAAATCACAAACTTGTGCGTGAACCTCTTCAACTTGGTTGAACAAAGTTTGGTGTCGCGGGCGCAGTTCAGCGCAGGTGAAACATCAGGCTTCAGAGGATCTGAAACAGTGACAGAAAATCGTTGCAGACGGCTGATTAGTTGCCGTCCTACAAAGGCCAAACGGTCGGCATAAAGCCAAACCATGAGTCAACGGAAAAGTCCTTATAGAACACCGTCGAATCCGTACGGATGCAAAACCAAGCTGGCTTTCTTCGACAAGCGCAAAGCTCCGCACTTCGCGAGGAAGTTGCTTCCGTCTCGGTTTTCGCATCGGCTTGGATTTTGGCCTCGGCCCATATCCTGGATCGTCCTTGCTCGAACTACGCCGGGAACCTATCCCATGGAGAACCTTCGGCCTACCCGGAGCGTAAGACAGTGGGTTACTGGTATCTATGGGGTTTATTCCTTATTTCGCAGTGGGTCCACCACGCCCCACAAACAACAGTCGCGACCTGAAATCGACATCGGGTAATGACCGTATATTTTCTGTCAGCAGGTTGCTGGAAGCCATTCGACGGAGACGCCACGACTCGCAGCGTAAGGTTAGTGACTTCGCAGCAGGAACAGAAAACCTTGCACGCCTTTTTCCACCAACGCTGCTCCCGATTTCAGAAAGCGATCACCCCTGATGAGTTGCCGTCCTACAAATACATCTCCGATGAAGCTTACGCCCCGCGTGAAACGGACGAGCAGAAACAAATGCCGCCGCAGGATGTTGACTTTCGACGGAAGCAGAACAGAAAAAGCTGGGGTTAATCCGGCGTGCCCCGCTGTCTTCGGAGTTTGAGTTCCCGAATCGCGACGGATTGAAATCGAGTTGTCCCAAATGCGGTGGCCCGCGTTAAGGAGATCAGGGACGCGTTATCACACTGTAAAACCGATTCCCAACCACGTAGTCAGACCGAGAGGTGATTGTATTGGTAGCGGTCTGGTCAGCACCCAAAGTCTCCCATGCAACATCGGTTAGATTCGTCTTGTACACGATTCGATAGGTTTTGCCCGGCATCGTCGGCCAGGCGAGCGTGACAGAGCCGGCTGTGCCAAATGCAATTGAGGAAATTCTGACGGGCGGTGTTGTGGTTGAAAAAACGACGTTTGGAACGTAATCGGGATCGTTCGTGACGAGGATCTGATCCAGCGCTGTGCCTGATTCCCGCCCCCGAAACATAATGCTGTGCAGTCCCGCACCCAACCGAAACGTTCGAGGGTTGATTGCGAGTGCAGTTGTGAAATTAGTACCGCCCCGTCCATTGACAACCGTCCACTGCCACGCATTCGTCCTGGTGCCTTCGGCGGTGTCGTAGATATCTTCGCTTCCGCCGTCCACAGAGACGTAAAAGGAATCGCGACTGTCGTCCGGTGAAAGCACCCGACTCCAGATGGAATAAACACCGGAAACTGGAATGTTTACGTCAAATGTGACACTGCCTGAATCAGAGATGGAGGACAGAATGAATTGGCCCTGACCGGCGTTCGGATCAGAGGCTACGGCCATGGGAGGAACCAATCCGGCTGACTCGGCCTCGAACGGCAGATAGACGTACGTGGGAACTGTGGCTGGGTTAACCGTCAACAAAAAGCTCGTGCTGGTCGTGGCAATGCCATCGCTGACCGTCACGGTGATGGTTGCGGTGCCGGACTGAGTTCCTGCGGGGATGGCGGCAACAGTTCGATTGGAACCTGATCCAGCGAAGACAATGTTGCTTTTGGAAACCAACGCAGGGTCGGATGAACTGCCCGATACCGTGAGACTGCTGGCCGCTGTCTCCGCATCGCTCACTGTAAAAGCAAGCGGCGCGGTCAGGGTGCCCGCGTTGATGGTTTGATTGGCAATGCGCGAGATTTTTGGCGCCGTGTTCGGGTTGTTGACGACGACGGAGAGGGCGATCGCCGCCGCCTGATTGCCGGCGGCATCCCGCGCCACTGCACTGAGCGTGTGCGTACCGTTCGCAATCGTCGTCGTGTTCCACGTCACGCTGTACGGCGCGCCGGTGTCTTCGGCGCCCAGATTGGCTCCGTCCAGTTTGAATTGCACTCCAACCACGCCGACGTTGTCGCTGGCGTCGGCTGAAACCGCAACCGACGAGCCGGCCACCGTCGCGTTGTTCGCGGGTGCGGTGAGCGAAACCGTTGGTGAGTTCGTGTCACCGGGCGGCGGCCCGCCGTTGCTGTCGAGGATAATCAAGCTGAGGGAATTCGGCGTGCCTACGCTGTAGTTGGCGCCGGGTTGAATCGCCAGCGTCGCCGTCTCAGTGCCTTCGACAATGTTGTCGGCCACCGCCATGACCGTGATGGTCGCTGTGCTGGCGCCGGCCGGAATCGTGAACGTGTCCGGCATGTCTCCTTGCGCCGGACGGCGGTAATCATCCCACTTGGTCGCTGTGCCGCTGAACGCCAAGCTAACCGCCAGATCGCCGGCCGTGCTGCCCGTGCGAGCGAGTGTAAACGAGGCCGTGTCGGCCGGCCCTTCCGTCGCCGTCGTATCCGCGCTGCTCATCGTCACCGTTGGTAGTGGCGTCGGAGTCGAGTTGCTCACCACCACGGACACGGAGTTCGCTGTCGTTTGTTTGCCGGCCGAGTCCCGGGCCACCGCCGTCAAAGTGTGCGTACCGTTCGGAATCGTCGTCGTGTTCCACATAACGCTGTACGGCGCGCCGGTGTCCTCGGCACCCAGATTGGCCCCGTCCAGTTTGCACTGCACTCCCGCCACGCCGACGTTGTCCGTGGCGTTGGCGGAAACCGTAACCGACGAGCCCGACACCGTCGCGTTGTTCGCCGGGGCGCTCAAGGAAACCGTGGGGGGGATCGTGTCGGTATTGCCATATCGATAAGCGCCCAGGTCCCACCCTCCGGAGGCCGCTCGCGCTGCGCCGTCTTTGTCGGTGGTAAAGAATGAGGAAAGATTCAGTCCGGAATTGATGGCCGGTGAACCGGCTCCCAGGTGCGAATCGAAACCCGCTGAGCTGGAATTCACGAAGAGCGGCGCGACCGAGATAGTCGTACCCCGTGTGTAGGCGTAATCCGATCCTCCATTGACGAAATTGTAGTCGCCGGAGCCATTCCCGAACAAGAGATTGTGATCGATGACGACGCCGCTGCCATGGGCATCCCAGGAGTTGATCCCGTAACTGCCGTTCTGGTAAATGATATTGTTTTTGATGTCCACGCCGTTCAGAGCCTGCCAGAGGATGACCCCGCTGGTCCCGTTAAAAGCCACCACGTTGTTGTAAACTTTCATGTTGCTCACCGTGGTGTAGCCGGCGATCTGCAGGCCGGTGGCCGCATTGCGGACCGACACGTTATTGAGGACGATCTCATTGGCGCCGCACAGATACAATCCATGATCGAGATTGCTGCCCGGGCGTCCGTTGTCGTGAATGTAGTTCGCCGTATAGATATTATTGCGGGTGCCTTCGTTGGAATAGACGCCATCTTTGCCATTGGTACTGGTGCTGGCGGGGTTGCCGTTATGATGAATTTCGTTGTTGATGATTTGATTGGAATTGCCCCAGATGGTGACGCCGCCGTTGGGGCCTCCCCTGATTTCAAATCCATCGACGATATTGTAACTGCCGTCAATATAGATCCCCTCGTTGCGATCCGAGGCGTTCTGTCCATCAATGATTGCCCCGCCTCTGACCTGGGATTTCAGCACGATGGGACTGGAGGCGCTACCGCTGGCGCCGAGCCGAAGCCCCCAGCCGCTGGTATGATCGGTATACACCCCCGGCATTACGATGATGGTGGTGCCGGCACTGGCAAGGCTGTAAGCACGGGTAATCGTCCGAAAAGGCTGCGCCGATGTTCCGGGGTTCGAATCGCTGCCTTGCGTGGATACATAGAAATCAGCCGCTCGGACACTGACAACGCCCAGGCTCAGGATGAGTAACGCAAGCCGGTAAACAGAAACTTCAATTCTCATGCGCTGAGATTGAAGTCCTCACCTCCGTACAGGAATCAGTGGCCGTCTGATCTTTCCGTAAGCATCCGTCTGTTTCTTCTGTCAGTCTCTGTCCGACGCGCCCTATCTTGTCTTAACCGCTCTCGCGTGTTCCCGCGACCGCCGGGGTTTGCCGGCGCGCAACACGCGCAGCGTGAACCCGCGACCATTGTCGAAATGCTCAACCCGAGCCTCGATTTCCAACACGGGATAGCGCACGGTTGCCAGGCCGTAACTCTTGTAAGTCTGCGCGAATAGTTCGGTTTCGACGATGCCCGTCCAGTCGGCCAGTGACAGAAACTTCATCGGCTCGCCGGTTATCTGGTGGTGAGTGCGTTGCTCGACGACGAGTCCGCAGGTGGTGACGGTCTCGCCGACGAATTCACCGAGACGATTCACGGGACAGTACGTGTCCCAGGCAACGTCCGCGAATAATTCCAGCGGGTGTCCGCTGACAGCCGGGCGGTGGAATGAGCCAGCCCTGGTTCGGCTCTACACCTGCGCCGCAGGTCTTGAGAAGATGCTGGGCTTGCCAGAACTGGCGCGTGCGCATTTCACCGAACTCGTCGAACGCGCCGACGCGGATCATCGCTTCCAGTTCCTCTCCCGCGGGAGCGACTCGATGAAAGAAATCCGCCAATGAGTCGAACGGCCCGCGCTCGCGTGCGTCGAGGATCGCGTCCTTCGTGCGCGTCGTGAGCCCTTTCACCCGCGTCAATGGCACGCGGATGGAGTTGCCCTGCGGCACGAAGGCCGGTCCGGGTTCGTTGGCCGATGGCGGCGACAACTTCAATCCGAGCCGATGACATTCGAGGACATAAACAATCGGATGGTAAAAGCCCTTGCCGTTGGTTAGCACGGCGGCCATGAACCCGGCGGGAAAGTAGCGTTTGAGCCACGCCGATTGATACGCTTCGACGCCGTAAGCGGTGCTGTGCGCTTTGCAGAAGGCGTATCCAGCAAAGCCGGTGACCAGTCCCCACACTTCGGCGGTCTTCTCGGACGAATGGCCGCGCGCCCGGGCGGACTCGAAAAATTCGCCGCGAATTTCCTCTATGAGAGCGCGCTTTTGTTTATTGAGGGCGCGCCGGAGCACGTCCGCCCGACCGGGCGGCAGGCCGGCGAACGCTTCGCAGAGTTGCAGGATATGTTCCTCATAAACCACCAGCCCATAGGTGCTCCGCAAACATGCTTCCAGTGACGGATGCGGATAGGTGACCGGCTCAAGACCTTGATAGCGCCGTGTGAAGGCCAGCTTCTTGCCTTCGTTGGCCGCGCCGGGCCGAATGACGCTGACGATGGCGATCAGCCCGTCAATTTCGCGCACGTTGCACATCCGGCAGAGGCTTGTCATCGCCGGACTTTCGATGTGATGGACTGCCCGCGCGCTGCCGCTGGCGATCATCTCCCACACATTCGGGTCGCGCCACGGTTCGGGCACTTGCGGGTCGCCGAGCAGCAAGCGGCCATCGGATTTGTTCCGCGCAATACACCGGTCCAGGTCCACTTCGATGCCGCGCTCGCCGAGCATCGCTTTCACGTCGCGCATGGCCGCAAGTCCGCCCTGCGCGAGAATGTCCATCTTAACGAGGCCGATGGTTTCCACCGCGTCCATGTCAAAGTGCGTCGTGGCGTAGCCCTTGTGGGCGATGAAGGTCGGCGTCAACTGGTGCAGCGGCTGGCGTGAGAGCACGAGCCCGCACGGATGCATCTTTGGGTAGCGCGGCACGCCGTCAAGGAACTCCGCCATTTGCAGGGCCGTCCGGTAAGGCTCTTCGTCAAAGGGCAGGTCTCGGTTTTCAGGACTCGCGCGCAGCATTTCAATCAAACCAGCGCCGCCGCTCGGCGTCGGTTCATCGGGTATCCAACCGCCGCCAAAACTCCAGGGAAAATGGTCGGTGAACTTCCGCACTTCGCGTTCACTGACGCCCAGCACCTTGGCAACCTCGGCGAAGGCGCTGCGAGCCTGGAACGTCGAAAACCCTCCGACCACGGCGCAATGTTCGCGGCCATATTTCTCGAAGATGAGCTTCACCACGTCGTCCCTGAAGTCGTGCGCGAAATCAATGTCGATGTCCGGCAGTTTGTTCAGCGCCATGCGCTCCTGGTTGAGGAAGCGGCGAAAGTAGAGATCGAAGCGGATCGGGCAAACGCTGCTGATGCCAAGGCAGTAGCAGACGAGACTGTCTGCCGCGCTGCCGCGCGTAATCCACTCAATGCCGCGCCGCCGGCAGTCCTGAAGAAAATCCCAGGTGATAAGGAAGTATTCCTCGTAGCCTACTTCGTCAATAATGCCCAGTTCCGTTTCGATCTGGGGTCTGGGGTCTGGGGTCTGGGGTCTGGGGTAACGACGACGGAATCCTTCAAGGACAAGCCGCCGCAGGAACTCACTCGGCGGTGAACCGTCCGGCGGCGAGAACGCCGGAAACTGCGGCTTGCCAAAGGGCATGTCGAAGTTGCATCGCTCGGCGATTTCGCGCGTGTGGCGCAGCCAGTCCGAATGTTCCTGGCAGGCAGCCGCCATTTCGGCAGGTGTGCGGAAATGAAATCGGCCCCCGCGCCGCTTCTCGGGATGACCCTGTCGCAGCAGCGTCAGCGTACGAATGCTTTGCACGATGTCGTATTTCTGCCGGTCATCGGGCGTCGCGTAGTGGATCGGCGGACACGCTGCAACGGGATTGGCCGATTCGGTCGTTGAGGCTTGAACCGTTTGTTTCGTGGCTATCTGGTAGAATCGGCGCGGAACTGAGGCTTCGTCATTGGCCGCTGCCAGTTCCGCATGGCGCGACAGCAAACGGCAGAGATTGTTATACCCCTGCGCCGACTCGACGTAGAGGAGCAACGCCTTATCGCCGACGCGCACTTCAGCGCCAAGGATCGGCTTGACGCCCGCACGCCTTGCCGCCTGCACGAATTCAACCGCGCCGTGCAGGTTGCCCGCGTCAGTGAGCGCGACAGCGGGCAGACCGTGATGCCTGGCCAGCTCGATGATGGCCGGCGGCGAGAGTGTGGAATCGAGAAACGAGTAGTGACTGTGCGTCCGCAACGGCACGTAACAGTCAGCCCATTGGCGATTGGCGATTGGCGATCGGCGATTGTGAACCGTGAGCCTCGTTACCTCGGCGGCTATGGTTTCGCGCGGCGCGTCACGCAGCCGGAAGTCATGCCCGCGCAAAACAACCGAGTGCCCCCGCGATCGGCGGAGTTCATCAATCACAAGTGCCAGCCGCCCCCGGGCGTCCTGCCGTTGGGCCGAAACCTCCAGAGCCAACTCGCTCCGAAAACGGCCGTCATAGACGTTCGACAGCTTCAGCGACACAAGGCGCAGACTCACGCGACGTTTCCACGCTTGCCGCAGCATGGCGTGCAGACGGCCGTACACGTCGGTTTCGAGGTCGGTCGGCTCGATCAGGCTTTCGCTCGCTTGATCCTCCGCCATGTCGTTGTAGCGGACTTTGACGGTCAGTGTGCGGATGCATCGACCTTCTTCGCGCACTTTGGAGAACAGGTTGTCCGCCATGCGCCGCAGAGTGGCGTTGACATATTCCTCGTCAGTCAGGTCGATGGCAAAAGTCTCCTGTTGGCTGAACGACTTCTGCGGTTGGCGCGCAGGAATCAGCGGGCGCTCGTCAATCCCGTGGGCGAACTGCCGGACACTCGCGGCCTGGCTGCCGAGCAATAGTTCCAGCATTTCCAACGGTATCGCCGCAACGTGGCAAATCCGCGCCAGACCGGCTGCGTTGAGACGCTCACTCGTCTTCGGCCCGACGCCAGGAAGCCAGTGGTTGGGCAGCGGGTGCAGAAATGCCGCCTCGCGGCCGGGCGGGACTTCGTTGAACGCGGCGGGCTTGGTCAGCTTCGACGCGACGGCGCTGACCAGCTTGTTCGTCCCGATGCCTTCACTGACGGTAATTTTAAGCTTTTGGCCGATGGCCTTGCGGATCGTCAGCGCGATTTCGACCGGGGGTTTAGGCACGGCAGAGAGGTCGAAGTAGCCTTCATCAATTGAAGTTTGCTCAACCTCGGGCGTGAAATCGTAGCAGTAGCCAAACATCCAGTTGGAGAATTGCTCGTAACGCTCGAAATCGCCGGGCAGAACAATGAGCTTCGGACAAAGCCTGCGGGCCTGCCTGGTCGGCATCGGCGTGTAGATGCCGAAGCTCCGTGCTTCATACGACGCCGACGCAATGATGCCGCGCTTCTCGCCGCCCACGGCAACCGGTTTGCCGCGCAGCCTCGAGTCGGACGCCTGCTCGACCGCAGCGAAGAAAGCGTCCGCATCCAGATGAACAAGGGTCCGCATAGCGAACAAGTAAGAAGGAAGAATGCAGAATGAACAAACTGATCAGTCCCCGCGAGCACGCTTGCTGAACTCCTTCGTTCGCGGTTTCAATTCTTTTTCTGCGCTCATCATTTTGCCCCTACTTTTCGAACCGGCGAAGCACGGCTCGAACGACACCCTGGATCATCAATTCGTCGGACGGAATGAGGTCGGGATATTTTGGGTTTTCCGCTTTGAGAAATGGTTTGCCGTTCTTCACGACAAACGTTTTCAGCGTGCTCTTGCGGTCGATGAGCGCCGCTACGACCTGCCCCGGACGCGGCTCCGGCCCGTGTTCCAGCACGACGATGTCGCCATCGAGAATGTGCTTCCCCATCATTGAATCGCCGCTGACGCGTAAGGCGAACGTGTTCCGCGTCGGCTTGAACCCGATGGAGTCAATCGTCACCGGAATGCACTCGTCGGCCTCCTCTTCGCGGTCGCGGCCAAAGCCGGCAGGAATGGAGCCAAAGAGGGGAATCTCAACGGCGGCCCGCCGGTTCGCGCGGGCCAGGCTCACCAACTGCAGCGACCGCGCCTTTCCAGCGTCCACCGCCAAGACACCCTTTTTCACCAGCGCCCGGACATGGCAGGCCGCAGCGGTCTTGCTGGCAAAACCGAAGTGCCCGGCAATCTCCCGTTGGCTCGGACACGGGCGCCCGGCGGCGACTTCACGTTCAATAAAGTCGCGGATGGCCTGCTGTTGGTCGGTGAGCGAGCGCATACTGTCCAAATGGACAGTATTACCCCGAAATTGTCAATCCTACTCCGCAGTGGGTAGCGGGCTATCCAAAGCAAGGTGACATCAAGGGTCACTATATTGATTGAAACTTGCTCGCTACGCGGGTTAGTTGCCGTTTTGTTGATCAAGAACCATCATGAAAATTGAACCACCGGGGCCGTCGCCTGACACCATGAACAAACGCCCGCACTCAGTCACCGTGATCAGTGGCATATTTCTGCTGGCGGGCATTGTCGGACTCGCATACCACGCCACCGAGTTCAAGACACAGGGTCCGTTTCAATATGACCTGGTCTGGGTTTGCCTCGTCCGGCTTCTCGCGATTATTTGCGCGGTGTTTATGCTCCGCGCCGGCAACTGGGCGCGCTGGCTTCTGGTGATTTGGATCGCCTACCACGTCATCCTGAGCGCCTTTCACTCGGCGTTTGAGTTGATAATCCACAGTTTGTTGCTCGTGGTAGTTGCCTATTTTCTATTTCGCCGGTCGGCTTCGGTGTATTTTCGCGGCGCCAGATCGGAGTCCGCACAAGTGAACCGCGATTCGGTGATAAGATGAAAAAGTCATGATATTTCGGCATCGTAAATTGAGATTGGGTCCGACTATTTCACGCTATTCGGAGTTCGAAACAAGCAGCCGAATCGCGGCCGTTCAAAAACCCACCTGGCCGCGCTCGAAGAGCCAACCCCTGGCGCTGACGCCGGTTGCCTCAAGCGTTCTTCGTAGGCGCACGGCTACCAAACGTGAGGCAATAATCTCTTAACTCGTCGTTCATACTCTGGATACTGATCGGGGAATGTCGTCCGGAGAATACTCTCCTCGCGCCCCATCTTCTTCAAGAGTACTTCGATGACAAACAACAATACCAAGGCTCTGACCTCTCCGAGGACAAGAATCATCCCGACTGCCGCCACTAAAAATCCAAAATAAATCGGGTGACGGACAATCGCGTAAGGCCCGTCCTGCACTAGCGCATGACCTTCTTGAAGCGTGACCGCCGCATTCCAACTCTTGGCCAGAACGTGCCGCGCCCGGATGGCAAACCAAATGCCGAATGCGCACATGAACGCGCCCACTATCTCCACTGCGGCGAAACGGGGCACGACTCGCTGTCCCAGTAACGGAATCGAACTGAGCGGCAGACAGTAGAGCGCGTAAATCAACATCGTAGTCAGCAACGCCAAACGGTTCTGCCTGACCGTGACGGGGGGCTTTGCGTCGCGCGCTGCCAGCGCCCAATAGATGTCAAGAACCGCCCAGCAAACCATCGCGAATAGCCAGTAGTAGTTCCAAGGCCCTTGCGCTCCGCCCAGCAGAACCAAACCCAAAAATGTGGCGGTGAGAAGCAGCCAAATCTCTGCCGGACGCAAAATTGCTCTGAACGTGGTGGGCATAGTGCGCCTAACGAGCACTGCTTCTATA
>QHPA01000542.1 GCA_003218935.1 Verrucomicrobiota bacterium | reverse complement strand
CAGAAGCAGTGCGAGAAACTGGGTTTCAAACTGCCCAGGCCCGGCCAGTACGGAGTCGGTCTCGTGTTCCTGCCTCAGGATCCGCCGGAACGGCAGCAGTGTGAGCGGGCTTTTGAGAAAATCGTAAAAGAGGAGGGCTTGAAGATTCTGGGGTGGCGCACCGTCCCGACGAACAATACTTCGCTGGGCGCCACCGCCAAAGCGTCGGAACCGTTCATCCGCCAGGTCTTCATCGCGCGCGGTCGCTCGCTCAGGGACGACATGGCCTTCGAGCGCAAGTTGTACATCATCCGAAAACGCTCGGCGAATCTTATTCCTCAGTTGCCGCTTCTGCAGGCCCGCTACTGGTATGTCGCCAGCCTGTCTTACAAAACGCTGGTCTATAAAGGCATGCTGTTGACCGAGCAGGTCACTCCCTACTTTACGGACCTGGAGGATCCCGCCCTGGAGAGCGCGCTGGCTCTCGTCCATTCGCGTTTCAGCACCAACACTTTTCCGAGCTGGAACCGCGCGCATCCCTATCGCTACCTCGCGCACAATGGCGAAATCAACACGCTTCGCGGCAACATCAACTGGATGCACGCGCGCCAGGCCATGTTCGAATCCGAATTGTTCGGCGCCGACATCGGGAAGATTCTGCCCATCATCAACACCGATGGCAGCGATTCGGCGATGTTTGACAATTGCCTCGAACTCCTCGTGCTGGGCGGTCGTTCCTTGCCCCACGCCGTCATGATGATGATCCCCGAGCCGTGGGAGAATCACGAGAGCATGAGCCCGGAGAGGCGCGCCTTTTACGAATACCATTCCTGCCTCATGGAACCGTGGGACGGCCCGGCGTCCATCGCGTTTACCGACGGCGTCCGCATCGGCGCCGTGCTCGATCGCAACGGCCTCCGCCCGTCGCGATACTACGTGACGAAGGACGACCTCGTGATCATGGCGTCGGAGGCCGGCGTGCTGCCGGTGGAACCGGAGCGCGTCGCGATCAAAGGCCGCCTTCAGCCCGGCCGCATGTTCCTCGTCGATACCGAGCAAGGCCGCATTGTCGCGGACGAGGAGTTGAAGACCACGTTTGCCCGGGCCTACCCGTATCAGGAGTGGCTCGACAAAAACCACGTCCTGCTCAAAGACCTGCCGGAGCCGTCGCACGGAACCAACCCAGGGCACCACAAGGTGCTCCGACGCCAGCAGGCGTTCGGATACACGTTCGAGGATTTGCGGTTTATCATCGGCCCGATGGCGAACGACGGCGTGCAGCCCCTCGGGTCGATGGGCACGGACACGCCGCTCGCGGTGCTCTCGAACAAGTCGCAACTGCTTTACAATTATTTCAAACAACTCTTCGCGCAGGTCACCAACCCGCCCATCGACAAAGCTGCCGGATGATCAAGCTCGAGCATCCCATCCTGACCAACGAAGAACTGGAGAAACTCCGACACGTTGACCGGCCCGGTTTCAAGGCCATCACCTTGCCGATCCTGTTCCGGGCGGTAGAAAGCGCTCGCGGACTGGAGGCGGCGCTGGACAAACTGTTCGCCTCGGCGGACGGCGCCGTCGCTGAGGGCGTCAATATTCTGTTGCTTTCCGATCGCGGCCTGGACGCCGACAACGCGCCCATCCCGGCGCTGCTGGCGGTAGCGGGCCTGCACCATCACCTCATCCGGCAGGGCACACGCACTCGCGTCGGGATCGTCCTCGAATCCGGCGAACCGCGCGAGGTGCACCACTTCTCATTGCTCATTGGCTACGGTGGCAGCGCCATCAATCCCTATCTCGCTTTCGAAACTCTCGGCGACATGATCCGCGAGGGCATGTTGCCGAACCTCGATCACAAGACCGCGATCAAGAAATACATCAAAGCCGCCGTGAAAGGCGTTGTGAAGACGATGGCCAAGATGGGCATCTCCACCATCCAGAGCTACCGCGGCGCGCAAATCTTCGAGGGAGTCGGGTTGAATCAAACCGTCATTGACAGGTATTTCACCTGGACGCCATCCCGCGTCGAGGGCGTCGGTGTGGACGTGCTGGCCGAAGAGGTGTTGCAACGGCATCGCCACGCCTTTCCGAAGCGGGAGGTGAACGGCGCCACGCTCGATCCCGGCGGCCAGTACCAGTGGCGCGCGGACGGCGAGTATCACCTGTTCAACCCGCAGACCATCCACAAGCTCCAGCTCGCCTGTCGCACGGGCAGCTACAAGGTCTTCCAGGAATACGCCGAACTGGTGAACCACCAGGCGAAGAACCTGTGCACGCTCCGCGGCCTGCTCGAATTCCGATGGGCAGATAACCCGGTCCCTGTCGAAGAGGTTGAGCCGGTGGACGAGATTGTGAAGCGCTTCAAAAGCGGCGCGATGAGCTACGGCTCGATCAGCCAGGAAGCGCACGAGACGCTTGCCATCGCCATGAACCGCCTCGGTGGCAAGAGCAACACCGGCGAAGGCGGCGAAGACCCCGAACGCTACGTCTGGACTAACGAACAGGGTGACTCGAAGAATTCCGCCATCAAGCAGGTCGCTTCCG
>QHPA01000355.1 GCA_003218935.1 Verrucomicrobiota bacterium | reverse complement strand
GGCAGCCTACTGGTGGTGGATACGGGCGGCTGGTATAAGCTCTGTTGCCCCAGCTCGCAGCTCGCGAAGCCGGACCTGCTGGGAGCGATTTATCGTGTGCGCAAACACGGCGCCCAAAAATTGCCGGACTCTGCGAAACGGAGTGCGTATGCGCGCGTTATCAAACCATCGCTGGATCTGACTAAAGCCTGGGTCGCATTGAAACAGGCGGCGATGCAGCGCGACTCGAAAGCAGCCTCGGTGATGCGCGAACTGCTCCAGGAAAAGATCGCCGCTGCGGCCACTTCCAACGAATCCGCCCGCATGGCCCGGATCGCGGCGGAAGGATTGGGACGTCTTGGTTACAGGCCGGCTGTGCCGGTTCTGCTGCACGCAACAGGATTGACCGAGGATGCAATTATCGAGCACAGTTTGACCTTCGCGCTTATCGAAATTGCCGACCCGGCCCTCACGCGGGCCGGTCTGAAAGAAGAGAACGCGCGGACAAAGCGCGCCGCTCTCATCGCCCTCGACCAGATGGATGGTAGTGACTTGAAGCCATCCGACGTCATCCCATCTCTTAACGCTTCCGACGAACATCTGCGTTCGGCAGCGAACTGGGTCGTCGGCCATCATCCCGATTGGGGCGGAGAACTCGCCGGGTTTTTCCGCGAACGACTCGCTGCCAAAAATTTCAAGAACTCTGATCGCGCCGAGTTGGAAAAGCAATTGGCTCAGCTGGCACAAGACCGGGAAATTCAAGAATTACTGGGGTCGGTCCTCCGCGACCCCGGCTTTGCGGATGAAGGATGGCTCATCGTCTTGCACGCGATGGCGCGCGCAGGATTGAAGAAAACGCCATCCACTTGGATAACTGCTCTCTGGCCAGTCGTGGACACTGACAACGCAGTCCTGGTAAAGGAAGCAGTGTTGACGGCGCGTGCTCTAACTCTCTCAAAGACCAACGCCATGGAATTGATTGGGACGCTATCTCGAGTTGCTCACAATGCAGGCTGGCCACCGGATGTCCGCCTAGACGCGCTTACTGCGTTACCTGCCGGGTTGTCGTCCGTTGAACCGGACATATTCGATTTCCTCCGCGCCAATCTGGACGCAAAAAAGCCGCCGATGCTCCGCGCGGCAGCCGCAGAAATCATTTATCGAGCAAAATTGAACGAGGAGCAACTCATAGAGCTAACCGACACGCTCAAGATCGCCGGGCCGTTGGAGCTTTCCACGCTGCTGGGCGCTTTTGCCCACGCGACCAGCGAAGCTGTCGGCCTCAGACTCGTCGCGGCGCTCAATGAGTCGAAGGGGCTCGCCGGCCTGCGTGTGGATTTATTGAAACCACTGCTCGAAAAGTTCCCCGCCACGGTCCAGGAACAAGGCCAGGCGCTGTTGGCGAAACTGAACGTGGACCTGGAAAAGCAGAAAGCGCACCTGGAAGAGCTGCTCGCCTCGTTACCGAAAGGTGACATTCGCCGCGGCCAGGCGATCTTCAACAGCCCCAAGACCGCCTGCGCATCCTGCCATAAGATCGGCTACGTGGGCGGCCTGGTTGGCCCCGACCTCACGAGCATCGGCCAGGCGCGAACCGAACGCGACCTGCTGGAGTCGGTCGTTTATCCGAGCGCCAGTTTTGTGCGCAGCTACGAACCGATGGTCGTGGCGACCAAATCCGGCGACGAATACAGCGGCGTGATCAAGAAGGATGCGCCTGATGAAATCGTGCTGGCGACCGGCCCCAACACCGAGATGCGAATCGCGCGCTCGGACGTCACGGAAATGCGACCCGGAACCGTTTCCATCATGCCGCAAGGACTGGACGAACAAATATCCCGTCAGGAATTGGCGGACCTGGTCGCTTTCCTGAAAGGCACAAAGTGGGGAGCGCAATGAGGCAAGCCCGGGACCAGAAGCCCGCGCCGGTATCCTTCGAACCTGTAGTGTCGCATGTCCTCAAGTGGTCGTGCGCTGAGGACAGCGCACACTACATCCAATCAGGACACTGCAACGCCGGGAAGTCACGCTGCCCTTAATTCCTCATCGGACGGGGATCGACTGCGGTCCCGATGCCAGCGCCACGCCACCCAGGCGCAGGTCGCTGCTATCCCGATCCAACTCATCGTTTTCACCGCCGCGGCGATGCGCGTGTCGTAAGCCAAGACATGCCAGCGACTGAAAATAGTGTTCCAATCGTGATCACCGCCGCCGACCAGCGGCAGTTCCTGCGCGCGAGCATCAGCCATGTAACGCGCGATGTTCAACCAGTTTTCGAAAAACCAGATGATTGAACCGGCCACCGAAAGCGGTTGCTCTTTTCGCCAGAAAGAAACGGCCAGAACGGCCGGAAAAGCCAATTGGCCAATCGTGCCGCCATAAGTTTCCAGCCGGGTGCTGAACAAGCCAACGATGGGGTGACCAGCCTCATGAAATAACAGGTTGGCATGGTCGATGAGAAACACGAACCCGCTCTCGGACGTGACCAGCAGGAGAAAAAAGAGGGCTGCACCTATGGCAAAGCCGATCAGCTTGTTCGTCGTCACGACTTCCCACTCTTTGTTTCTCATGGCAAGGAGCGTGGCTATTTCGTCTGTGTGCGAGTCACTTCGCCGAACTTCCAATTGCCGCCGGCGCGCTTCATAGAGATGGTTTCCAATGTCCCTGCGCCCTCGGGCTTCATGCGCTGAATTTCAATTCGCTCGCCCTGCCGAATCAATTGCCCATAGACACAAACTTCACACAAACCGGCGCCCCGACTTCAACGCTGGTTCCCGTGGCAGTCAAGCGTCCGGTCTTTTGATCAATCCGAAGGACAACGACGTTGTCGGAATCCTGGTTCGCTGCCAGAAGATAATTGCCGGTCGGGTCGATGCCGAAACTGCGCGGCGTCTTGCCTTGAGTCGAAACGTTTTCGACGTGGGCGAGCTTGCCGGTCTTCTCGTCGATGGCGAAAACCACGATGCTGTTGTGCCCGCGGTTTGAGCCGTAGAGAAATCTCCCGTTCGGATGAGCCTCCACTTCCGCGGTGCTGTAATTCGGTTTCACTGTTTCGCCATCAGGCAAGGTCGAGAGGGTCTGCAGCAATTTCATTTCGCCGCGCTCCGGCTCGTAGGAAAACGTGGTCATGGTGCATTTCATCTCGTTGATGACATAAGCGAATCTCCCGCGCGGATGAAACGCAAGATGGCGCGGTCCGGAGCCAGGCGCAACGGAAGCTGAAGGCAGGTCGTTGGCAACAAGCGAACCGGTCGCCGGATCGAATTTGTAAACAAGCACTTTATCCAGTCCGAGGTCGCATGTGAGCGCGAACCGGTTGGCGGCGTCGGTCGTGATGAAATGTGCGTGCGGCCCTTCCTGGCGCTGAGGGTCGGCGCTCGTTCCGTGATGCTGGATGAAGATCGTTGGCGAGTCCAGACTGCCGTCCGGCTTGATCGGCAGCGCTTCGACACTGCCACCGCCGTAATTGGCGACGAGAACAGTCTTGCCGGTGCTATCCACAACGAGATGGCACGGGCCGTCGCCGCCGGAAGGTTGCTGATTCAAGGGAACGAGTTTGCCCGTGTGAGAGTCGATGACAAAAGCGCTCACTGCTCCGCTCTTTTTGCCGCCAAAATCGCCAATCTCATTCGCCGCGTAAAGAAATCGCCGGTTGGGATGAAGGGCGAGGAAACTTGGACTGGTCGTTTCGGCGGCCAGTTCCGGCGCGCGCAGTTTGCCGCTCGC
The DNA here is from genome assembly GCA_003218935.1 of Verrucomicrobiota bacterium. Classification (GTDB taxonomy): domain Bacteria; phylum Verrucomicrobiota; class Verrucomicrobiia; order Limisphaerales; family AV2; genus AV2. The sequence goes on along the minus strand of QHPA01000355.1, from coordinate 1,610 downwards.
TGAAGTGAAGCGGGAGACATAAATCCCCTTACTCTTTGGGCCGGTGTACGTACCGAAGTAAACGAGAAACTCTTTCGAGTTGAGCGACGACTCCGCCGATGCGCCACGTTGTTGTGAAACGCAGCCGAGAGACAATCCGAGGGCGCAGGTAAACGCCGGTCTGAGTTGCCGGAGGATTTTCATGCGGAAATAGAACAGGGCATCGCGCGCCGATGCAAGGATGTTCACAGCGGACAACCAGAGCGGATTTCCCGCAAGACGGCGGCCCCGACCACTGGTGCTGGATTTGTCTTCCACAGTCGAGAACGTTCAAACCCGCTGCGTAGTGGCACGGGCGTCTCGCACGTGTGTTATTGATTGGTAGCAGCCTGAACTCTCACTGCAACACACGGGCGAGACGCCCGTGCCCCTCATTTTGACGGGGTTGCGGCTTCGTCACGCCGGGGACGCTCGCCCACCTGGTGAAACCAGTTCCAACAATTCGCGAGTGCGGCTTTTTGTTACCGCAGCTAAGATTGCCGGCATGATTACCCACATTTGCGACCGGTGCGGGCGGCCGATTGAGGAGGGGCAACTTCGTTATATCGCCAAAATCGAAGTGTTCGCCGCCGCCGATCCGTTAGAGATCACTCTGGAAGACCTCCTGCGCAATACGCGCAGTGAAATGGATGCGCTCCTGGAGCAATGCGAGAAACTGACGGAAGAGGAGTTGATGCGCGACGTGTATGTGAAATTTAACTTCGACCTCTGCCGCGCCTGCCAGAAGGCTTACGTCACCGATCCGTTGTCGCCCGCGAGCACCCGCTAACGATGCCTGCCTCCGTGGAACCCGCCGTGGAACCCGCCATGGAACCCGCCGGCGAAGCCGCCGCGGCCGCCGAAACCAAAGTGCCCGCCAAAGCCGTAGCGATAAAAGCCTGGATGATAGCCTCCGTAGGCATGGATTCCGTGGTAGCGCGGATACCAGGACCAATAGAAGCTAAACGGCGCGTAGTAGGAATAGGAATAGCCCGGATACGCATAAACCGGATAGGGGTTATCCACGTAGGTGGGATAGGTGTAGGTCACGACCGGCGATGGTTGAGCCACGCTTGAAGGATAAGAGTTGGCGGCCGCGTTCGCCGCCGCGGCGGCTTGCTGCTGAGTCTGCTGCTGATAGGCGGCATTGGCCTCTCGCTGGACCTGCGCTCCGTGGCGGATCAACGTGGTGACAATTTGCGAGGGCACGCCGAGGTTATGAAGACGAACGATTTCTTCCGCGCTCGGGTGATAAGGCACTCTGGAACTCTCGATGTAATTCAGGATCACGTCCGTCTCGACGCCGCTTTGATACATCTTCGTCACTTCGTCCACGCCGAAGGAGAATTTCGTTGGTTGGGCCGCCCGCGTCGGTTGAATTGGCGCGCTCGGAGGCCTGGCGGCGTCTGACTGTTTCGTTTCATTGACGACCGCGTCAGGGTTGGAATCCCCCGTGGTTTTGGCCGCCTGAGACCGCACGCCGATGAGCAGTGACTCCGTTATCACGGCCAGCGTGACCAGGAAAGAGAATGTTCGCCTTTTCATTTTTCACTCCATTTGGTTCTCATCAAAAGCTTCATAAACTCAACGAC
>QHPA01000354.1 GCA_003218935.1 Verrucomicrobiota bacterium | reverse complement strand
AGCGACGATGGCGAGTTAAATTTGAAGTCTCCTGACATGGCAGCGCCTGTCATCCAGCTCGAAGAGTTCCGCAAGACCTATGTCAGCGGCGAGGTCGAAGTCCACGCAGTACGTGGGGTCACGCTGGCGATCCAACCCGGCGAGTTCGTCGCCATCATGGGGGCGAGCGGTTCCGGAAAGAGCACGATGATGAACACGCTCGGCTGTCTGGATCGCCCGACCAGCGGACGGTTCCTGCTTGATGGTGTGAGCATCAGCGACTTGAACCGTGATGAACTCGCCGACCTGCGGAACCGGAATATCGGGTTCGTGTTTCAGGGCTTCAACCTGCTCGCCCGCACCACCGCGCTCGAGAACGTCGAGCTGCCGATGCTTTATTGTCGTCCCGGTATTCGCGGACGCGACCAGCGCGAACGCGCGGAAAAAGCGCTCGCGCTGGTGGGCCTCGCCGACCGTGCTGACCACACACCCAGTCGGCTTTCCGGCGGCCAGCAGCAGCGCGTCGCCATCGCCCGCGCCCTGGTCAATCAACCCAAACTGCTCCTCGCCGACGAACCGACCGGCAATCTCGATTCCCGAACCAGCATCGAAATCATGGGCATTTTTCAGCAATTGAATGACCAGGGCATGACCGTCATTATGGTGACCCATGAACTGGACATCGCGCGCTACTGCCGGCGCGTTGTGGTGATGCGCGACGGGTTGGTCCGCGGCGATGAACCGGTGAAGGGCCGTTTGCTTGCGGCTGAAGAATTGGCGAAAATCGACTCCGAACACAAAGCCGTTCAACTTGCCTGAACCATGTCGGCCATCTTCAAAATCGCCTTGCGTGCGCTGCGCCGGAACATCCTCCGGTCTTTTCTTACGATGCTTGGCATTATTGTCGGCATCGCCGCGGTGATTGTGGGCGTGAGCATGGGCACCGGAGCCAAAGCCGAGGTGGACAAACGCATTGCCAGCATGGGACAGAACCTCCTGACCGTGCTGTCGGGCAACATGTCCCGCGGCGGTGTGCGCGGCGGTTTCGGTATGCAGCCCAATCTCACCGTCGCGGATTACGAGGCGGTTCGCAAAGAGGTCGCTGGCATAACGGCCGTCAGCCCGGAAGCGCGCGTCGGTGGCGCTCAAATCGTGTCTGGCAACCAGAACACTCCGGTGCAGGTTTCGGGGGTCAGCGCCGAATACCTGACGGCTCGATCCTGGCCGCTGCGCGGTGGAGAAAACTTTTCTGAGACCGATGTCCGCAACGCGAACAAGGTCTGCCTGATCGGCAGCACCACGGCCAAGACGTTGTTTGGTGAAAACGTGGATCCCGTCGGCCAGATCATCCGCATCAAGAATGCCCCGTTCACTATCGTCGGCTGGCTGGTGGCGAAGGGTTCCGGCAGCTTCGGGCAGGATCAGGATGATATTCTCCTGGTCCCCTTCACCAGCGTGATGAAACGGCTCTCGGGCGACACCAAGTTCCGTTCGATTTTCGTGCAAGCCGAGTCCCCGGACGCCATCGCCGACGTGCAGCAGGAGACGAGCGACTTCTTCAACGCCAACAACCGGATCATGACAATCCTGATCGGCTTCTTTGCGGGCATCTCGCTGGTCGTCGGCGGCATCGGCATCATGAACATCATGTTGGTGAGCGTGACCGAGCGGACCCGCGAGATCGGCATCCGCTTGGCCGTGGGCGCGCGCGGCCGCGATGTCCTGCGCCAGTTCCTTACCGAGGCAGTGCTGTTAAGCGCGCTTGGCGGCGCGCTGGGCATCGGCGCCGGATTCTGGCTGGCGCCATTGCTGACCCGATTTGCCGGCTTCCCGACGCTGATCTCGAACGCCTCGGTGATCATGGCATTCACTGTCAGCGCGATCATCGGCATTGTATTCGGCTTCTTCCCCGCCCTGAAGGCGGCCCGCCTCGATCCCATTGACGCGCTGCGTTACGAGTGATTGTCCGTTTCGCGCGTTTTAAAATTCGCGATAGGTAATGCGCGCTTTGCCGAGGTCGTAGGGAGACATTTCGACTTTGACTTTGTCTCCCACGCTGATGCGGATGAAATTCTTTCGCATTTTGCCTGAAATATGGGCCAATACCTCATGCCCATTTGGCAGGGCCACCCGGAACATCGTACCTGGCAATACTTGAGTCACCGTGCCGGACAGTTCAATTGGGTCTTCCTTCGCCACGCGCCTTATTCCTGACTAGAAACTGCCTCGCCGTCAATCGCTGATGGTGCAGCCAAATCTCGCAATTGGAACAACATCGGCAAGCGCAAAGCACAGTGGCATCGCGCGCTCCTCGCGCCACAAGCAATCAAAGGGACCGGTCGGGACAATGCTCATCTTTTCGAGTTGAACGCCAGAGCCATCGGGACGCGAAATAGTTTCGTGAGCTGGGCAGTCGCAAAAACTAATTGGACAAGCCGCCGGGCCGCTCGGTAGAGTCCGCTTGACGTTGATGAAGAACAATGCGTTCACGGCAGTGTTGGCGGGGGTGTTGGTTGTGGCCGCTTTTGCGGCAGCCTTGCTGGTGGCGCGTGTTTTTTTTGCGACCCGCCAGCTGCGAGATCTTCAGCCGATGAATTTCAAAACCAATTCCGCGGCGCCAGCCAGCCCGAAACCCGGCGGCAGATGAGCCTATGAATGAACGGGAAAATGCCGGCGTAGCGGCTCGAACGATGCCCGGCGTGGATCAACCTGCCTCGTGGCAGGCGTTGCATGAAGAGCTTCGCCGTTTGCGGTCGTTGCTCAACACCACTTTGCTGGCCATGCTCCTGTTGAGCGTAGCCGTCAACGCTTTTCTGTTCCATCAGGACCGCGCGCTGCAGACGCAATTGAATGAGGCGAGGAGGATGGTGCAGGAATTTCAAACGGTCAAATGGCCGCTCGTGAACAAGCTTGTCACCAACCTTCAATCCTTCGCTCAGGTCCATTCCGACCTCAATCCCATCCTGGAGAAGTACGGCATCAAACCCGCCGTCCCCGGCCAGGCTTCACCGCCAGCGCCCGCTTCCGTGCCGTCGGCCGGCAGGACGGGGAAATAGTCTCCCGGCCGGAGGGAGTTGACTGCCAACCGGACCAACATTCACACGCTCAGTTTCGTTCCGCATTGGGCGCAGTAATTGGCCTGCGGCGGGCAGTCCTTTCCGCAGACCGGACAACCCAGTTGCGCTTGCTTGTGTCGCCGGTGGATGACCAGGTTTCGGATATACGGAATCCACGTGAACGCATACGCGAAGACGACGACATAATGCCGGTCATAAAATACCGCGTAGGACAGCAAGAGCAGGGAACCGGCAAGGCTCAACCACCAGAATAAAGCCGGCACGACGACCTGTTTCTTTTTTTCAGTTGCGTACCATTGAACCAGAAATCGGGAAGAGAACACGGCATTGCCTGACCAGCCGACGATGTTCCAGAAGATAGTCCAAAAAGTCCAGTCAGTGCCGAGAAACTTCCCTTCGTGCCACAGCAGGTTGGTGAGCCAATCCATAGTCGCGGGCGAGATTAAGCCGCAACAACGCGAGACGAAAAGCCGGAAGTATGAATTTCAGGGGCCGCCATGAGAGCGGCGAAGCGCGTAAAGCTGCGTGGAATGGAGTCAGGCTTCTCCCGGTTCCACCGCTTTATTACTCGTTCAAAAGCTTCTCCACTTTGTCCGCCAGCTCTTCCCGCCCATTCATGTCACGGAGCACGCCCTTTTTGTCGATCAGCCACATGGCGGGAATGCCGGTGATGCCGAATTCGCGACCGAATTTGTTTTCCCAGCCCTTGCCGTCGAAGTATTGCGGCCAGGGCATGCCCTTTTGGGCGACAAACTTTTCCAAAGCCTCCTTCTCCTGGTCGAAGCTGATGCCGACGATTTCAAAGCCCATTGGATGGAGTTTCTCGTAGGCGGCCTTGACGTTGGGCACCTCGGCCACGCACGGTCCGCACCAGGTGGCCCAAAAATCAACCAGCACCACTTTGCCCTTCAGTTTCGCCAGGTCCACTTCCCGTCCGTCCAACGCCGTGTATTTCAAAGCCTCCGGCTTGCCCAGCGCGTCCAGTTTCTTCAACAACCCTTTGGCCGCGTTCTTGACGTCGTCGGGCGCCGCCGCGTTGTCCACGATTTCGTGCGCGATTTTGCGGGCCTGGTCGCCCTCGCTGTTGGACGCAATCTGAAGCAACAGCCCGTAAACCTCGGGTCGTTTCGGGAACTCCTTTTGCAGAGCGCGCGCGCCTTTCTCCATTTCGGCGCTGACAGCGGCGATGCCTTCGGACTGCTTCTTCATCGCCGCGCGTTGCAACGATCGCGCGCGGAGTTCAAATCGCTCGTCTTCGTCGAGGCCGGGGTCTTTGGCGCGTTCGGCTTCCAATGCCGCGAGCCTGGGCTCGATGTCGGTGCTGCCGAGTCGCGCGGCGATGCCGGCCATTTCATATTCTTTTTTGCGCGCTTCCGCGGCTTTGGGATGGTTCGGGAAACGGGTGTAAAAATCCTTCGCTCGGTCCGCGGCTTCGGCGGCCAGCCTGCCTTGTCGCAGCTGAAATTTTTCGATTTCTTCGGCCGAAGGACGATTGGTTTGCCATTCCGCAGGCGGCGTCGGCGGGCGCAGGGCCTTTTGCACGGTCTTCCAAGCCGCCTCGGCGTCCTGCGTGGCCGTTTCGGCCGCGTGTGTTTTGACCGGCGGCCCGACGGCGATGTCGGCGGCCAGAAGGAGCATCAGCAGGTTCGATTTCATGATCGAGTGGGCGGCTGAAGCCGACGAATGCGCTCCGGCGCCGCGGCTACTCCGCCAGGAGTTTTTGCACTTTGGCTTCGAGATCTTCGCGCGCATCGATGTGGCGCAGCACGCCCTTCTTGTCCACCAGCCACATGGTGGGGATGGATTCGATGCCGAACCGGACACCGAATTGGTTTTCCCAGCCTTTCCCGTCGAAATACTGAGGCCAGGTCATTTTCTCTTTCAGCACAAAACTCTGAAGCGCGGTCTTTTTCTGATCGAAGCTGATGCCGACGATCTCGAATCCCTTCGGATGAAGCTTGTCGTAAACGGCTTTCACGTGCGGCACTTCGTGGACGCATGGCCCGCACCAGGTCGCCCAGAAATCAATCAGGACCACCTTGCCGCGCAAGTATCCCAGGTCCACCTGCCGGCCGTCCACGGCGGCAAACTTGATCGCGAGCGGTTTGCCTGCCAGGCCGGCTCTCGCCGCTTTTTCCGCCGGCGCGCCGAGGACCTGAGCAGTCAGTGAGATAACAGCGGCAACCATCCAGAGCGCGAGCAGGCGCCGCATCCAAAAAGTTCGCAAGGGTGTTTTCATATTTGGCCGGGATGAATCTGGTCTTTATTCTTCCGTCCTGACTGTAAGCCTTATTGGCAGGGCTGCAAGTTTTTCCAGCAGCAGTTGCAAGCGCCGCGGGTTGGCCGGTTGATCGACGTCCGCCTCGCGCGCGATGCTGGCGGGTTGGGCCAGGGCGATTTGGAGGGCGGCCATCAACGTGGCTGTTTCACCTGGCGAGAGTTCAAGTTCCATCTTCTCTTCCTGCTCAATACGCATCGCTTTGCGGGCAAGTTCCAACAAAAGCGCGCACGGTTCAAGACAAGGAATCAGACTTTTTTCTTCGGCCGCGTCAGAGGCCAAGCCGTTCACCGTCCAGAGCCGCCGTTTCAAACAAAAATTTTTGTGGCAACAGGCGCGCGTTACCTGCGCAGTCTCGGCATCGCTCAACATCGTCGTGATGCGATACATGCCGGTCTGGCGGTTCGTGAACTCGCGGTAATTGGTTGCGGGCGGTTCGGGCGACTGCGCCGCGAACCAATCGGCAATCGCACCTGGATAAAGCCGGTTCAACGCCGATTCCAGTTCGGCTTCGCCACCGGCCGTGGAACGCCAGCCGTTTTGCAGGTTGGGTTCAGACTTAAGCGGACGAAACGCGCCGCTCGCGGTGAATTGCGCCAGCCCGCGCAAGTCCGCCACCTTCAACTCGCGCAGTTCTTCCGACGCGCGGTCGCGGTCGGCAACGTGCCTCAATTCAAACGTCGCTCCTGCCCGGCGAATCAACACCTGCGCCAACAGCAATTCGTCGCCGATTTGTGCGACAAAAACTTTCAATGCTGGATTGGCGATCGCAGACACGCGCGGGAGAGTAACCGATCCTGGTGGTTTGGAAAACGAAACCTTCTCATTGGGGTCGCGGTTTTGGCAATCTCACTGTGACCGTGGTGCCGCGTCCCGACTCTGATTGGATGGTGAAGCTGCCGTTGTACAATTCTGTCAGTCGTTTTGAGATGCACAGACCCAGGCCCGAACCCTGTCGCGTGAGCAATGCTTCGTCCAGGGTTATCGGGGCAACAGCTTTGACGATCTGGTCCGGCGTCAGGCCGCAACCATGATCGCTGATCGACAGGGCGACCCGTTCCGCGTCCGGCGCCGTCATCACGTGAACGGCGCTGCCGGGATGCGAGAACCTGAATGCGTTGTCCACCAGTTCTTGAGCGAGTTTTTTGAGATGCTCCACCGGAATGGCCACGAGCGCATCTTCAAACTTCAAAGCGAGGTCAGCGGAGCGCTCTGACAAAATCGCCGTGCCTCTGGCTATCGGTTCCACCACAGCCCGGATGCCGGTTTGGTGCTCCAGCAGGCCGGCCAGTCGCTGCCGGTCGCAGGCCAGTCGTTCGATCTCTGCATACAGCAGGCAATTCTCAATCCGCTTGCGCACGTTTTCCGCCGCCTGATGGGCCCGGCCTGCCATGTCGCTGATGTCCTTCGATGACATTGGCTGGCGTGGAGTGCCGAGCAACCCGGTGATTTTGAGGACCTGATTCAGTGGCTGGAGCAGACCAGGCGCGGAATTTGCGTCAGCAATTTCTGGCGATTCATCGCGCCGGTCCTCCGCGCCGGCAGGTACCGGCCCTGGTCGGCTCATGGCCTCACGTATTGTGGAGAGGAGTTTTTCGGGATCGAACGGCTTGGCCAGGAAACCATCGGCACCCCGCTCGGTTCCGGGCGGGGCGCCGGAGCTGGCCAGGAAACCCGACATCAGAACAAAAGGGATGGACGCGATCTTCGGATCACGGCGCAAGGCATAAAGGGCAAGATGACCTCCTACACCCGCCATGTTCACATCGCACAGAACCAGATCCGGCAAATGAGTCCTGGCCAGGTGCACGCCCGTTGCGCCGGTGGCCGCCGAAAGCACCTCAAACCCGTTCTTTTCCAGAGTCGCGGTCAGAGTGCGCCGGAGGGTTTCATCGTCGTCGATGACCAGAATCTTTGGCATACTGCGCTTGTCACCGCCAGAATTTCTATGTTTGGATGTCTTCGCGCGTGCCGTCCACTCTCCAGTCCGAATCCTGCTTCAAATACAGTGTCTGCGACGGGAACGCAAAGTTGATGCCTTCTTTGTCAAACCGTTCCTTCACCGCCAGGTTCATCTCCTGCAAACCGGCCAGGTATTCCTTGTTGTCTGTCGAGTTCCACCAATGGACGACCTGAATGTTCAACGCGGAATCGGCGAATTTGTTGAAGCCGATGAGGCAATCGAATGTTTTCGGGTGTTCCTTGTAAACCTCCTGCAGAATCTGCAAGGCGCGTTTCACCTTTTCAGCCGGCGTGTCGTAAGTGATGCCGATGTTCATCACGGTTTTGATGTTGGGTCGGCGCGTAACGTTGGTAATGGTGGCGTTGCCCATCGTTTTGTTTGGCACGGTGATGAGGTGTCCGTCCAGGTTGCGCACACGCGTGCTGCGCAAACCGATCGTTTCGACTGTGCCGTCAACCGAGTCGAGTTGGATGCGATCGCCGATGCGGAACGGTTTGTCCATGAAGATCGCTACGGCGCCGAAGAGGTTGGCCACCGTGTCCTGCGCCGCCAGACCGAGCGCGAGGCCGCCGACGGACAGACCGGCAATCGCCGCGGTGATGTCGAAGCCGAGGTTCTGTGAGGTCACGAGCACGGCCACGACCATGACGAACACGTTGAGGCTTTTGCGGATGATGGGGAAAAGCTGTTCGTCGAACGAGCGGTCGGTGTCGGCCACCGAGCGTTGTCGCCAGTAGCCCATCAACAGGTCGATCAGCTTGAGGACGGCGTAAGTGATGGTCGCGGCGATGATGACTTTCAGGCCCTTGTCCAGAATCTTTTTGATCACTTCCGGCCAGTCGAACATCTCGAGGCCGATGTTGAGGAAGACCACAAACGCGATGATCTTGATCGGCCCGTTGAGCAGGCCGAGCAGCAGGTCGGTGAGCTGCTTCCTGGAAGTCCACTTCTTCAGCCAGACGCG
>QHPA01000353.1 GCA_003218935.1 Verrucomicrobiota bacterium | reverse complement strand
TTTAACATGGGCAGATCCTACCTGCGACGCGCGATGGTGACAAGCAGGCTTTGGGCCGGGCAGTGTGCTGATTTGTTCAGGTGCGTGCGCGCCGCTGCCGCGGCGCACGGCGGTGCCGCAGCACCGCCGCCACCAAACAAGAACACTACCTTGGGCCGGAGCGCGGTTGACTTATCTGCCCCTCATGCTGCGCCATTGTTGCTGAGCAATCTTCCAATCTTTCGGGGTATTGATATTAAACAATTCGTGCGTCTGGCAGCGCGGGAGACGCACGGTCTGGGCCCGGAGCGCGCGGGCCAGCTTGTGCAGCGAGAACTGCCGGACGGCCAACTGCTGCCTCACGACTTGCAGAGTTGCGCGGCGCAGTAAAAAAGGAAACCCCAAACGGCCATTTTCATTCACGAAGAGCGCTTTTTTCGCACGACTCAGCCGGCGGACGAGCGCCTTGAGCAAAGACGCCGAAATGAACGGCATGTCGCAGGAAAGAAAAAGAATGGTTCCGGCGCGGCTGGTCAGCAAGGCCGTGTAAACGCCGCCCAGCGGACCACACCAGGGAACCAAATCGCGACGAATGACCCGGTGCGGCAGGCCTGAGTTTCGGGCGGCCGCACGGATATGGCCAAGCAGAGAGCGCTTCCCCAAACGCAGCGAAGCCTTATTGCGCCTCATCCGCGAACTCGCGCCACCGGCGAGAATGTCGATTTCACAGTGCCCGAGATTCGGGTCGGCTGCGTTGTCTGGCGGGTGCGCTTTCAAGGTTCTTTTCGAAACGCAACCTGGGACGAGCAGGCGTGTCGAGGCAAAAGAGAACAATCATTTCGGTCCGGACAGGCGCTAGATATTCAGGACCTGGATGCCACCCTGGAAATCAAATCCCGCCAGCATCGGTGGCCCAAGGGACATGGATTCAGGGCACGTCAGGAAGCCTCTCAGGAAGCCTTTACGCCTGAAATGACGGAACACACGAGAGACGGGAGCCGTGCAAATGAATTTTTCCATCGCCAATTTTTAGAAACCGATGTCTAAGTCCCGGGTGCAGTCGGCACGAAACAGGTCCTCTGGCAAAGGCACGACCATTTCCCTCGTGCTAATGGCTTGTGGACTGGCGGTGTTACTCTGTGTCCAGGGGCGCCTGGCAAACCCCGAGCCGCCAGGTTCCCGCCGGCCTGCGCCCGGAATTTCTTCCAAAGCGGCCTTCGATAAAACCGTTTTTAACGATCATAAATCAGCGGTTCGCGTCGCCAACGTGCAGATTGTGGATTTCGATCGTGATGGATTGAATGACATACTGGTTTGTGACTCGGCGAGAAATGCAGTCATATTATATCGTCAAACCTCAAGCGGTCAGTTCACGGAGCGGGTTCTGGCCGACAATTTGAAGTGTCCGGCTCACGCAACGGTGGTGGACCTGCACAAAGATGGCGATCTCGATGTGGTCGTTGCCGTCCTGGGCAGCATCTTTCCCTGGGACGAACTCGTCGGTAGAGTTGTGTTGCTGGAAAACGAAGGGGACCATTTCACGCAGCACGTTTTGCTTGATGACGTGCGGCGCGTGGCCGATGTGGAAGCGGGGGATCTGGACGGCGATGGCGACATTGATCTGGCCGTGGCGGTATTCGGCTATGCGCGCGGGGAGGTGTTGTGGCTGGAGAACCTCGGCAAAAAAGATGGCCAATGGCACTTTCGCGACCATCAACTGCTCGACCGGCCCGGGGTGATTCATGTTCCGGTCGGTGATCTGGACGGTGATGGCGACCTGGACATAGCAGCGGTGGTTTCGCAGGACGAGGAGGAGCTGTGGACATTTGAAAACCTGGGGCAGGGCCGGTTCAAACCGCGGCGGATATACGCTTCACCCAATTACGACGTCGGGAGCGCGGGTCTGCTGATGTGTGACCTCGACAAGGACGGCAAGCTCGTCTGGTTCAAAAACCTGGGCGATTGGCGTTTCGAGTCCAAACCCATCGCGAGCTTCGGCGGCACTTACGCCGCGGCGGTGGGGGATTTGGACGGAGACGGAAACCTGGACGTCGTGTTGGTCAGTCTGTGCAACGACTGGAGCGATCCGACACGTCCCAGCGTGGTATGGCTCGAGAACGACGGGCATCAGAATTTCAAGATGCGGCCGATCGATACAACTCCGATCGGTTTGATCACGGTGGCTTGCGGCGACCTGAACAAAGATGGCCGGGCCGACATTGTTGCCGGGAGCCTCATTCTGCCACCCATCACTGAGCGGCGGGTCGAACGCATTACGACCTGGGTGAGCAGGAAAGACAAGAGATGACAGGACTTCAACGGCTTCTTGTTGCCGGCATTGCGCTCGAGCTCGCCGGGCTTTGCTTCTGGTGGCGGCGGCATTCCCGTCCCGGACCGTTGCCGCAGGTCGATTGGAGCGTTTGCATGATCGAGGGCACGGTTGCCGACGAAATCCGCGAGATGGAAAAACGTCTGCAACCAGGTAATCCTGCGGGTTGGTCGGAGCTGGCCGCCGCATACCGCGCCTTCGGCCTGTTTCCGCAGGCCGAGTATTGTTACCGGCAGGTGGACAAATTATCGCCAGAAGATCGGAGTTATTTGTATTACTGGGCGGAGTGCGCCGACCTGATGGGCCGGACTCGGGAGGCAACCAAACGCTACCGGCAGGTCATCGACGCGAAATTGACCGTTCCCCTGGGCACTCGGACGATTCAATACTCCTGGCTGAACATCGGCCAGGATCGTTTGCGCGAAGAGAATGTGCCGGCGGCGATGGATGCCTTGCGCAAGGCGCCGGACATTCCCAGGGCGAAATTTCTTCTGGCGCGGGTGTTGATGCGGTCCGGCCGCGCGAAAGAAGCCATTGCGCTGCTGGACGATCTCCTGCGCGACTTTCCCGGCGTGATCGAGTATAACCAGATGAAATCCTGGGCTGAAAACGAACTGGGCGATCAAGACGCAGCGCAGGAATTCTATGAGCGGTCGCTCCGTTCGCGACAGGAATTGTCGAAATGGGACCCGACATACCAGGAGGTGCTGGAGCGACGCAAGACCATGGGCAGCCAGGCATGGCACGAGAAGAGTCTGCAACTCGAAACGCAGGGCAAACTACAGGACGCGCTGGAGTGGAGCCGCAAGGCGGTTCAGGCCTTTTGGGCCGAGGACCGCGCGCAAGAGCTGGCCAGGCTGGAGCTGTTGACCGGCCATCCCGAGGAAGCCATCACGTTGGCTGAGGAGTGCGTAAAGCGGGTTGGCGCCGCCGCTAAAACGCTCGACATTATCGGCGTTGCCTCGGTTCAACTCGGTGACCGTGCCAGGGCGCAGCGCGTCTGGGAGCAGGCGATCGAGCTTGAGCCGACGCCGAATCTATATGGCAAGCTCGCGGAACTGCGGCGTCTGGCTGACGACGCCGTGGGGGCAGCTCGTTACTGGTCGTTGGAACAGTATCAGACAGGCAAGGACGCCTGGCTCAATAACGACCTCGCCGGCGCGCGGGAACATCTTGAAAAGGCCGTCGCTTTGTACGACGGCCACGCGCACAGCTGGTTTTACCTGGGCGAAACGCGTCGTTTTCTGGGCGACATTCCGGGCGCCGAAGCTGCGTATCGGCGTTGCTTGCAAATCAACCCTGACCACGGTCGTGCGCTGCGCGGACTGGAACGTATGCGAAAGATAAGCAGCAAATGAATCTTGCTTGCCAACGGACCTGCTTATAGGTTCGCGCGTCAGTAGTCAGGCCGTGAACTGGTTTTGACCTCGATCCTGGAATGACGTTTCGCTTCAAGGCTCCCGGTTTCCTGTTCGCGGGCTGTTGTTTGTTTCTTCGCATCCTGCTTTGGGCTCACGGCGGGGAAAGCGGCAGTGGATTTCGAAGCGCGCCGCTTCAAGTTCCTTCCACAGGCAAGCCGGGTTTCGTTCAGTTGCCTCCCGCCACGACAGGGATTTTCTTCACGAACCATCTCGCCGTCGAACGTTACGTCACCAACCAGATTTACCTGAACGGTTCCGGCGTGGCGGCGGGCGATGTGGACGGCGACGGTTTGGTTGATCTTTACTTCTGTCGGCTGGACGGCCCGAACGCGCTTTATCGGAATCTGGGCAATTGGAAGTTTGAGGACATCACTGACAAGGCCGGCGTGGGCTGTGCGGACCTGGATGCCACCGGCGCCGCGTTTGCTGACATTGACGGCGATGGTGATCTGGACCTGATCGTGAACTCGGTGGGCGGAGGAACGCGCGTTTTTCTCAACGATGGCAAAGGGCATTTCACCGAACTGCGGCCACCGCTCAATCCGGGCAAGGCCGGTATGTCCCTGGCGCTGGCCGACATTGATGGCGACGGCGATCTGGACCTTTATATCGCCAATTACCGCGCGGACACCATCAGAGATCACCCTCAAACCCATTTGCACGGTGAAACGGTCAACGGAAAGCCAGTCATCTTGAGCGTCAATGGTCGATCGGTTACTGAGCCGGATTTGATTGGGCGGTTTACGTTGAGCGAAAACGGAAAAATCGAAGAACACGGCGAAGCTGATGTGCTTTTGCGCAACGAAGGTGGCGGGAAGTTCACTCCTGTTTCGTTTACCGACGGAACGTTTCTTGACGAAGAGGGAAAGCCTCTGAAGGAACCGCCTTACGACTGGGGACTGTCTGTGATGTTTCGCGACATCAACGACGATGGCGCGCCGGACATTTATCTCTGCAATGATTTTGCCAGCGAAGATCGTATCTGGATCAACGATGGCAAAGGAAAGTTTCGCGCCATGAACAGGCTGGCGCTGCGCCAGACGAGCATGTTTTCGATGGGGATCGACTTTGCGGACCTGAATCGGGACGGCCGGGACGAATTCATCGTGTTGGACATGCTCAGCCGCAGCCACGCGAAACGCCAGCTCCAGGTGCGCGATCTCCCGCTCACGTCTTCGGGCATCGGCGCGATCGACGACCGTCCACAGTACTCGCACAACACCCTTTTCCTGAATCGCGGCGACGGCACCTACGCGGAGGTCGCGCACTTCTGCGGCGTACAGGCGTCCGAATGGTCCTGGACGCCGGTTTTTCTCGATGTGGATCTGGACGGGTACGAAGACCTGCTCATTACAACCGGCCATGAATTGGAGATGATGAACGCGGACGTCGCCGAGCGAATGGACCAGATGAAGGCGCAGAGCAAACTGTCAATCGCCGAACAACTGAAGCTGCGCAAGCTGTTTCCACGCCTCGACACTCCCAAAGCGGCTTTTCGCAATCGAGGTAATTTGATTTTTGAAGACGTCAGCGCTGCGTGGGGCTTTGACTCGCGAGGTGTGTCGCACGGCATGTGTCTGGCGGACCTGGACGGGGACGGAGACCTGGATGTGGTGGTGAACAATTTGAACGGGGCGGCGGGCCTTTACCGCAACGAGAGCAATGCGCCGCGGGTGGCGGTGCGGCTGAAGGGCCAGCCACCCAACACGCGGGGGATCGGAGCGAAGGTCCGGGTGTATGGGGGAGCGGTGCCGATGCAGAGCCAGGAGATGATCTGCGGGGGCAGGTATTTGAGCAGTGATGATCCGATGCGGGTGTTCGCGGCGGGGAGTCTGACCAATGAGCTGCGGATTGAAGTGAGCTGGCGCAGCGGGAAACGGAGCGTGGTCAACGGGGTGAAGGCCAACCGGCTTTATGAACTCGAGGAGGGGGGAGCGGAACCTGCAAGCTCCAAGCTCCAAGCTCCAAGCTCCAAAGAAACTCAGCTTCCAACTTCCAACTCCGAAAGGAAGCCGGTGTTTGAAGAGGTGAGCGGGTTGATCGGCCATGTCCACCACGAGGAGCCGTACAATGATTTTGAACGGCAGCCGTTGTTGCCCAGGAAACTGAGCCAGTTGGGGCCGGGTGTGGGGTGGTATGACCTGGACGGGGATGGGTGGGAGGATTTGTTCATTGGCAGCGGGCGCGGGGGTAAACTGGCGGTGTACCGCAACGATGGCCGGGGCGGGTTCAAGCCGTGGGCCGGAGCGCCCTTTGAGAAGGTGGTGACGCGGGACCAGACGGCGGTGTTAGGGACGGAATCGGGGTTGTGGGTGGGTTCGGCGAACTACGAGGACGGCTTGACCAACGGGGGATGCGTGCGCATTTATGAAGCCAGGCAGAAGGTGAGCGCGGAGAGTGTGCCGGGCCAAGGATTCAGTGCGGGGCCACTGGCGCTGGGGGATGTGGATGGGGACGGGCAACTGGATTTGTTTGTGGGCGCTCGAGTGCTGGGGGGCCGCTACCCTGAGCCGAGCGATTCGCTGTTGCTGAAGAACCAAGCGGGTCGCTTGATCGTTCAGCAGCGCTTGCAGAAGGTGGGATTGGTCAGCGGGGCGCTGTTCAGCGATCTGGACGGGGACGGGAAGCCCGACCTGGTGTTGGCCTGCGAATGGGGGCCGATCAAAGTGTTCCACAATGAGGGAGGCAGATTCAAGGAGGTGACGAAGGACCTGGGTATGGACCGGTATGTGGGCTGGTGGAATGGAGTGAACGTGGGGGACTTCGACGGCGACGGGCGCATGGATATTGTGGGGAGCAACTGGGGATTGAACAGCCAGTATCGCACGAGCCGGGAGCATCCGCGGAGGATTTACTACGGGGACCTGGCCGGCAACGGGGCGGTGGATGTGATCGAGGCCTACTATGATGAGGCGATGAAGCAGGAAGTGCCCGAGCGCGGATTGCGGGCGGTGGGAGCGGCGCTGCCGTGGGTGAAAGAGAAATACCCGAGCTATGCCGCCTACGGCAAGGCGAGCCTCCAAGAGATTTACGGCGACAAACTGAAATCGATGGGGGTAGTGGAAGTGAACACCTTGCAATCGATGATTTTCCTGAACCGGGGCGATCACTTTGAAGGGAGGGCGTTGCCACTGGAGGCGCAGTTGGCGCCGGCCTTCGCGGTGTGCGTGGGGGATTACGACGGGGACGGGAAGGAGGATGTGTTTTTGAGCCAGAATTTCTTTGCGGTGAACGCGGAGAGTTCGCGCTGTGATGCGGGGCGGGGCTTGTGGTTGAAAGGGGACGGCAGAGGCAATCTGACAGCGGTGGCTGGACAGGAGAGCGGGGTGAAGGTGTATGGGGAACAGCGTGGGGCCGCGTTGTGCGACTATGACGGGGATGGGCGCATTGACCTGGTGGTGACGCAGAACGGAGCGGAGACGAAGCTGTATCACAACGTGGGAGGCAAGCCGGGGTTGCGGGTGCGGTTGAAGGGGCCGACGGGCAACCCGGCAGGAC
Organism: Verrucomicrobiota bacterium; assembly: GCA_003218935.1. Lineage (GTDB taxonomy): Bacteria > Verrucomicrobiota > Verrucomicrobiia > Limisphaerales > AV2 > AV2. Next base: position 4,314 of record QHPA01000353.1, on the reverse strand, counting down.
AGCGCCATCGAAGTGCTCGGCATTCCCGAACCGCCCACCGCCATTCAAATCCGCTGGCCTGGGGGCCGAGTAACAACCGGCGACATTCCTGAAGGCGCGAGAGAAGTTGAAGCTGATACTGGCGGGAAAGTGAAACTCGTTCGCAAATGAATTATTTTTTCCGGCCGACAGTATTCCTGAGGATCAAAAAGGACGGCCCCATTTTTTCCCACCGGTCGGAGAAAGCCGAGGGTACTTTGTTGGAACCGCGAATGAAAGAGCCTAAAACGATGTCCGGGTAACCGTCGCCGTCCAGATCGCCGACGTCCATCGTCAGCCAGCGACCCTCCCGACTTTCCGCAAAGGAATAAGCCTCAAAATCCAGGTGGCCCTTGTTTTCCAGGTAAACAAAGCTTTCTTCCGGACAGCGTTCATAATCCGGGTAAAAGGAAATGGCGGCGATGTCCAGGCGGCCGTCGTTATTGAAATCTGCGGCCATTGCTTTATACGCGCCGTTCAGTGGAAAGAACCACGCCTGGCGGAAATTGTTTTTCCCATCGTTCAAATAGAGCCTGACCCCGTGATAGTTCTTCAATGGCGAGTTGTATAAATCGCCGTTATCGCCATTGGTTGCCAGAATGTCCACGAAGCCATCGCGATTGAAATCCACCAATTCAAAATAAGTACTCCCAAAGGCAGGATGAAATTCGGCGACCGGCGACATGCCAAACTGGCCGTTGCCTTTATTCGTGAAGAGGTAAATCCCTTCGCGCGCCTGGGCCATCATGACGATGACGTCCGGAAGGCCGTCTTGGTTGAAGTCATACACATACGCCTTGATTGCGCCGGGACGGTCGAGAAGGATGTGTTCTTTGTATTTGTCGCCGCCCAGGTTCTCAAACCACGAAAACCGGCCGAGGTAATTTCCGAAGCCGCAAACAATGAAGTCCTCTTTTCCGTCGTTGTTCAGGTCGGCAAAAACCGTGTCCGTAGGGCGCGTCAGATGGTCGGCTAATGCCAGGTTCTCTTCGAAATTTTCGCCGGCGCGCCGATAGTCAACGACCTTCCCTTGGGGGGCATCGGAAGGCGTTACGCTTCCGATTAACGTCGCGTAGAAATGATTTCCTTTGAAGTCCAGGCTTACCGGCGGACTGTCCATCGGCCTTGAGAATTTCATGTTGCCTCGCGCGTCGAGAACATTCAGCGTCTTAGTGCCGGCATCGCCCAGAAAAAATTGCCCATTGGCTGGATCAATTTTGACCAGCGTGGTCAAGGGAACCTGGAAACGATACTCGGGGGCTGTGACCTTGAATCCTTTCAAACCCAGGCGAATCGTGGGATGCGGTGGCTGCCCGAGCGGCGTCGCCGGAGCGGCGTCGAGGTAATACTTGCAAATCGCCTGCCAGTACCGTTCCCCGAGAATAGGCAGGCTGGGGAACACCCCGGCAGCCTCCACGTATTTCCGGCCCGGACGGAGATCCAAATTCATTTTGGAGATGCCGAGCCATTTACTCATGAGCGGAAGGGCCTCGCGTTCCCATGTCGCCTTGTCCAGCAGATCGGGTTCGGGAAAAAGATGGCAGCTCTGGCAGACTATGTGCGCCAAAGTGGCGCCGTGTTCGATTTCTGATCGTTGAATGATGGCCTTGGGCTGGCCGTGGCTGTTTGTGGCAACCGCAGTCCTGACGGAATTCGTTGCGGCGGAGCGGACATCCAGACCCTGGTCGTCTCCGCTGCCACAGGTGGAGCCGCCGAGTAAGAAAAGCGAACCCAGCGCGGCACCGGCAAGGGAACGGCTAAAGTTTCGGCCGGCTCGGCTGAGAGGCAAAGTCAGCATGGAATTGCTTAATATAGCCTGATTCTCGCGGATACTGAATTCTCCGTCCAGCGCAACTGCGGAACACCGGCTGTTTTTGGGGTAAACGGCTGCAATTTCCATGGCAATCGCTGGTTAAACGGGGCAAACTGGAAAAATTGGTTTTTTTTGTTGCCAGTTTTGGAAATTTGCTTCATTTGTTGGGTTTGTTGGATTTCCGATGATGAACACCTGCGCATCGAAGAACTGGCCTCCTCATTTAGCTTGTGTACGCGGCGTTGCAGTTCTCCCGGTGCGAAGTCATATTCCAGCACCGTCCGCCTAGTCGAACCTCAATTGACGTTAACCTTATGAAAACTCAAGCTGCAAAAATTTTGGCTTCATTGCTCCTGATCACGGGCTTCAGCAGTGTGACGCTCAAGGCGCAATTGACTGTGAGATCCGTCGGCTCGGTGCGCCACGGCACGGACACCCAGGTGACGATTCTGTTTTCTGCGCCAGTGGACCAAACCACCGCCACAACGCCGGGCAATTACACTTTCCCCGCTGGAATTACCGTGGCCGGCGCGAGTTTGATGACTGGATTGCCGCCTGCCAACTCCATCGACATTGCCCAGAACCCGGCCCCGAATGGCCGCGCTTTTGACAACGAATGCGTGGTGCTCACGGTGACCGGGCTGGCGTCCAACGCGACAACTTCGGTTACGATTCAAGGCGTTCAGGACCGGGCGACGCCACCCAACACGATTGCCGCCACGACCATCAATTTTAAGGATTCCGGCTATACCTGGGCTGAATCGGGCACTCCGGCCATCCCCGGAAAAGTGATTGCGAACGGCACGAACGGCTTTGACATCTTCAGCGCAGGCAGTGGGCAGTGGGCAAGTTACGATGAAGTCCTCATCGTGTACAAGCCAATCGCGGGTGACTTTGATGTCAAAGCGCGCATCGAATTCCAGGATTTTTCCAGCGCTTGGGCGCGCGCGGGCGTAATGGCTCGTGAATCCTTGAATGTCGGTGAAAATGCAGCAACTCAAACAGGTGATCTGGCTGCCACTCCGCCAAGGGTTCCTACTGCGAGCCGGTACGCGGACATTCACGGCAATCCCGTCCAGGATTTCAATCGCAACGCTAATTTCACCTCAATTCTAGAGCCTGGAAACAATCTGTGGGAGTCACATGTCCGGGATGGAGCGACTCTGAATGGTGCTGCTAACGGAACCGACAGCAGTATTGACGGCAGTACTACCCCTAATGCACCGCCGCCCTATCCCAACGCCTGGGTGCGAATTACAAGAACAGGAGATGAACTTCACACTTATCGCGGCAGTGATGGGCAGACTTGGGATGAAGGTGCTGTCAGGATGGCAGATATCTGGGTAGACCCGGCGGACGGAACCACTCCGAAGCCGTTGAATTCGACGCTTTACGTCGGCCCGTCCTACGGTCCCGAAACTGTGAATATTAATCCCCCTGAAGGGAAAAACCGTCTGTTCCTGTATCAGGTTCGCTTTAATGCGCTCGACGTGCCTTATCTCAGATTGGCTGAACCGAATGCGAGCGGTGTTCTGTTGCTCGTGGAGGATGGTGCTACGGGCGTTTCAGTAAACTCGAGTTCCGTTCGACTTACCTTTGACGGCAATTCCGTGACGCCGGGCGTCTCAAAAGCGGGGACGACGACCACGGTCGCCTACAAAGCCGCGAGCATCTTTGCGGCGGGTTCGAGTCATTCCATTACCTTGACGTTCACCAACACCATCGGGAATGCGCAGAGCTTTCAACGCAGCTTTACTATCCCGGCCTATCTGACCATCCCGGCAAGTTATGCAGTGGCGTCGGCGTCAAATCCAGGTTTCAACGTGCGGGCGCATCAATTCGATGCGACACGCGGGCCCGGTGACGAAAACTCTCTGGTCAACGCGGAGGAACAGGCGGCCAACGGCTACATTGACCCGGCGACGGGCAGTCCCTATCCGAACACGGCGGAGTTGACCGGGGCGACGGGCGGCATTTTTGCCTACAACAGTGTGATCAACTGGAACAACAATGGCACAGCGTACGGCACGTTGGGCACCCCCGCAGACATTGGAAACTGGCGGGATATCAATGCTGCGCCGTACAATATTCCGGACACTCAGTTCCCCGGAATGCCCGGCAGCGCGGCCAACAATCATAACACCGCGCTCGATGCGGCGTTCGATACTTTCATTGAAGAAGTTACTGCCTACGTTCAGTTGAAGCAGGGCGCCTACCGGATGGGAGTGAACAGCGATGACGGATTCAAAGTGTCCGTCGCGCCCGGCGCACCGGACGTATTCGGCCTGCAACTGGGTGTTTTTAATACCGGGCGCGGATCGACCGATTCGTTTTTCGACTTTGTGGTGGCGGCGGACGGTATTTATCCATTCCGGTTGCTGTGGTGGAATGGAGCCGGCGGGGCAAATCTCGAATGGTTCACCGTGGACCTCGGCACGGGGCAGAAGATATTGTTGAATCAGCCGAGCAATCCTAATTCCCTG
>QHPA01000352.1 GCA_003218935.1 Verrucomicrobiota bacterium | reverse complement strand
AGCATGGGGAAGGTCGCGGTTGGCGAGTTCGCCCAGCAGGGCAATCTGTGTCAAGCTCGAGCCGAGGTCATCATGCATTTCGTGTGCGATTCGAGCCCGCTCCTTTTCCAGTGCGTGTTGTTTTTCCAGGCGCTCGATTTTTCTGACAACACCCAGTCTGATCCAATGCAAACCGTAGCCGACGAGGACGACCAAGAGGCTGCCCAGCGCGTAAAAAGGCCACGTTTGATAAAAATGCGGCGCCAGAAGGAACGTGAAGGAAGCGCCCTGATTGTTCCATACCCCGTGATTGTTGCAGGCGATGACGCGGAATGTGTAATTGCCCGGACGGAGGTTGGTGTAATAGGCCACGCGCCGGTTACCCGCTTCAACCCAATTCCTGTCACAGCCGTCCAGACAGTACCTGAACCGGACCTTTTCCGGCGCCACCAGGCTGTTGGCGGTGTAATGGATTTCAAAGACACCGCCGCGTCCGGGCTCCAGTTTGGCGGGGTAGTTCGGGTGCAAGGACAGTCTGTCCATAAGAATCTCCTCGATGACGAGCGGCGGCGGCAGATCGTTGAGCGTGATTCTGTCCGGATCGATCATCACCACGCCGTCCGTGGTGGGGAACCAAAGGCGGCCATCAAGCGTTTTGCAGGCGTCGGGTTGATTTTCACCGTTGGTCTCGCTGCTCAACATGCCGTCGGAGATGCCGTAAGACACATATTCGACTTTCTGGGCGGTCCCATCGGCCACAGCATTCAACTCCGCTTTGGAAACCCGGTAAATACCCCGGTTGCAACTTATCCAGAGATTGCCCTGTCGATCTTCCAGAATGTCGTTAGCGACGTTGTCAAACAGACCTTGATCAGTCTTAAACCAGTTCACACGGCCGTCTTTCAGCCGGTTCAACCCATTTTCTGTTCCGATCCAAAGCACTCCCTCCTTGTCTTCGTAGATGCACCACGCGTAATTATCCGACAATCCCTCTCGCATGGTTAACGCAGTGAAGCGGCCATCACGAAATCGGTTTATGCCTCCTCCGTAGGTTCCAATCCAGAGCGTCCCGCTGTGATCCTCATGAATGGCCCGAACATCATCGACCGCAAGACCGTTTTTGGTCGTGTATGTCGTAAGGACCCCATTCTTAAAACGGCTGAGTCCTCCCAGAGTGCCAACCCAGATCGAACCTTCCAGGTCTTCGTAGAGAGCGTTGACCTGGTCATTTGCCAACCCGTCCGCCCGGGTATAGGCAGTCGGCTTCCCGTCAGTGAAACGCCTCAGCCCGGCGTTGGCCGTGCCGACCCAGAGATCGCCGGCCCTGTCTTCAAAGACGGATTTTACCTTCGGATCGCGCAGCTCCTTTTCCAGAGAGTAGTTAACAATCTTGCCGTTCCTGAACAGACTGAAACCGCCGGCCGTGCCGATCCATAAACCGCCGCGGCGACATTCATAAAGGCTCCAGGCATCGTAGTGGCCCAAACCCTCCTGGGTTGAATAGGCCTGTATGCGCCGAGGCTGCACTCGCTTCAGCCCGCCGAAAACGGTGCCCACCCAAAGGTTCCCTTCACGGTCCTCACGCACGCACAACACCACATCGTCGGACAGCGCTTCCTTCCGGCCAAAGGCAGTGAATTTGCCATTCCGCAAACGGAGCAATTCTCCTTTGCCGGAAACGATCCAGATGTTCCCATCGTGGTCTTCCGTGATAAAATCCACACGATTCTCCGGGAGCCCATCTCGGGTCGTGAAGCTGGTCCAGTCGCCTTCCTTCCTGCGCTGTACTCCGGCAGCTTCGGTGCCAATCCAAAGATTGCCCGCGCGATCCTTGAGGATGCATTGCACCCGCTTGTTCGGCAGGTCGTTGGAGAACCACGCATTGGAGTAGGTGCCGGATGCAGAATCGCGTCGTTGCAGGCCCTCCGCCGTTCCGACCCACAAGGTTTCCTCGCTGTCTTCCAGAACTGCAATGACCAGGTTGCTCCGCAAACCGTCGTTGGTTGAATAGCGTGTGAACGTTCCGTTCTGCAGGCGCCTCAAACCGTCCGCGGTGGCGACCCAAATGCCGCCTTGTTTGGCCGCACAAATGGAATAGACTCGATCCTCGAGCTTCCCCGCGCCAATCAGGCGGGTCGCAAACGCTCCGTTTGTGTAGCAAGCCACTCCTTGCCACGTGGCAAACCACAACACGCCGTTCTTCTCCTCAGCGATGGAAATGCAGTTGTCGTTGGTCAAACCTCTCGTGTTGACCCGGTCAAAGACGCGGAAGGTCACTCCGTCGAAGCGCACGATGCCAAATCGGGTTCCGAACCATAGATAGCCGTCGCGCGTCTGAGTGATTGCCTTGACAGTGTTCTGGGGCAATCCTTGCGTTGCCCGCCACGTGTCAAAACGATATTGCGTATCCAGATCCTCGGCGGCGAATGCCGGTCGGGACGCCAACGGGAAAGCTAATACGGCCATGACCGCAATCGTGCGCTGCGAGAGGGAAACCAACGGGGGCAGGAAGGTTCGGTTATTCACGACGCTTCTTCCGACCAACCGGTTTGCTCGTCCGAACCACATTCGGGACAGGCTTTGGCATTGCGAGGAACATCTGCGCGCAGTCAGGACAGATTCCGGAGGCACACTCAACTTCTCTTCACGGATTGTGATTCACGAAACCGCGCGGACCGTCACCACTTTCCCGGCAAAAACACGGGAAATTTACGGCCGACTACTCCATGCCTGCGTATTCCTCGTCCGTTTCGAGGCCGAGGCCCATCAGCACGTAATCGTGGGAGATGGCCTTCATGTCTCTGACATAGTCCGGCAGCCGGACCAGCGGAGCGAATCCGAGCAAGCCAAACATCTTCATCGCCGTCTCCTGTCCGCCAATGAACTCAGCTTCAAGCTTTTCCAGGCCGATGTTGCGGGCGAGATCGATGATTTCCACCACCAGCGCTTTGGCCAGTCCCCGACCGCGGTATTGCGGATGCACCAGCACGCTGACCCGCCCGATGTGTCGCTTCCAGCCGCCCAATTGCTGGTGCAGCGTGGCGTCGCCGATGATTTTGTTTCCGGCGAGCGCCAGCAGCGGGAGGTTGCGGCCCAGGTCAATATTTTGGCACCAGTCGCGAATGACTTCCGGCTCTGTGACGCGATGCTTGATAAACATTCGCTCCTGTTCCGGCACGGCCAGAAAAAAGTCATGAAAGGCCTTCTCATCGGACGGTTTGAGCGGGCGCAGCACGGATTTGAAACCATCCTTCAACGAGATTTCCTTCGGATATTCCTCAAGAATGGAGTCCAACATAGTTCTTCCAGGTTCAGGGCTGCCGGGACTTTGCGCCTATGTCCAGCGACGCGCCAGCAGGCTCAACGCGGCTTGGCCTGAGACAGGTCGCCGGCAATGCCCAGGGCGTCAGTCAGTGCGCTGTCGTCAACCGACGATGGATCCAGGCTCCAAATAGAGGCCAGCAGCAGGATTTTTTCGGTATTGGCGCGGCTCCGCTCGATTTGGGCGAAGTGATTCTGGGTGTCGCCTTCACAGTAATCGTAGCATCTGAGGCTGAGTTTTCGTTCGGCCCAGGTCTTGCGGCCCTGGTTCCACAACGTTTCACCTGCCCACGCGTAGCCGCGGATGGCGCGGCCGCACTCGAACCGCGCCCAGGCATGGTGTCCGACCGCGCGATTCACACTGAAAAACTGCACTTCACCCAGCTCCCGACTCAGCCGCTGCAAGAATCGGAAACAGGAGTCTACGTCCTCGCCTGGCTCAGGCAAAAGAGAGCCGACCACCAGGATCCAGCCACGGACCGGCGGGGAAATGAACAGTTTCTGCCCGCTGCCCTGCGCCATCCCTTCGGTCCACGAGCAGGGAGTGGGATTGTGCAACCCAAGCGCGGCCTGCACCGCCTGCGGGTTGGCGCTCCTGATGGCCACCCAGCGGTTGGGACACTGAAAAATCGAGGACTGAAAAAAACGGTCGCTGTGAAACTCTGCTTGCGTTGGCTGGCCCGCGCTGGTGAACAACTTTCCCCCGCGCGTCCGGAGATACCGCCGGATAACGATGATCAGCAACGCCCCGATCAATAGCACCGTTCCTAGCAGCAGCAACAATGGCAATATGATCGTCGCATGGTCCTGAGACGCAGCCGACGCGCCGCGGCTGTCCATTGCCAAAACTGCCGTGAACTTCGAAACGTTCATGCTGACGACAATTTACTCTCCTGAATTGTATCTTCAATGCAAAATTCTGCTGCGCGCGCAAAGAATGTCATTGGTAGCTTCCACGCGGACACGGCGCATGCAAACGGCCTCAATCAACGGAATGCGCTCCGGAGTTCGCCGGCTCCTTTTTGAGGCAGAGATTTTACGGGCTTGCTTGCGAGCGGCGGAGAACGTTTTATTCTCCCAACAATTCATTGGAACGCGATGGAACGAAAATCTTTTTTCGCTTTGGCCGCTTCGTTATCGGTGGTGTTGGCAGGCTGTGACACACCACGGAAGCCCGCGCTGCGCGCCTCCGATTACCGGGGCACTATCCGCCTCGCGTGCGTGGGCGACAGCATCACTTACGGCGCGGGTGTCGAGAACCGCGAAATCAATTGCTATCCGGTCGTGCTGGGCAAGCTGCTCGGTCCCCGCTTCGAGGTCAGAAACTTCGGCGTGAGCGGCGCGACGTTGCTCAAGCAGGGGGACAAACCGTACTGGAACGAAGGCGCTTTTTTTGAAGTGAGCGAATTTGCGCCGCAGGCCATTATCCTCGCCCTCGGCACGAACGACTCCAAACCGCAGAACTGGAAATATGGCAATGAATTCGCCGACGACTTGAGCGCCATGCTGGACCATTTCGCCGCGCTGCCCTCACACCCGAAAATTTGGGTTTGCCTGCCGCCGCCGGTTTACCAGACCAAATGGGGCATCAACGAAGCGACCGTGATCGGTCAAATGATTCCGCTCATCAAGCAGGTCGCGCGGGAAAAGAAGGTGCCCACGATAGACCTCCACCAGGCGCTGGGCGACCGGCCTCAATATTTTCCCGACCAAATCCATCCCAACGCCACCGGCGCCGGCATGATGGCGATGACCGTGTTCACGGCTTTGAAAGGACGATGAAGCCGGCCCTTAAACTCTGTATGAAAGCTTCCTTCCGACTCACCTGCTCACCGGCTCGCCTGTTCACCCTCTTCGCATTGTGCGCTGCCCTCTGGCTGCCCGCGCGCGCCGCAGCGCCCGAACCGTTTGAATTGCACGACGGCGACCGCGTGCTGTTCATCGGTGACACGTTCTTCGAGCGCGAAGTGGACTATGGCCACATCGAAACGCGCCTTACCGCCGCATTTCCCGACCGCAACATCACATTCCGCAACCTCGCCTGGGCGGCTGACGCGCCGATGGGCCGGTCGCGCGCGAGTTTCGACTGGAACAAGCCGGAAGAAGAATGGCTCAGGCGCGTGAAGGAGCAGGTTGCGCTCGTGAAGCCGACCGTAGCGTTCCTCAGCTACGGCATGACGGCGGCGCTTGAACAAAGTAGCGCAGGCGTCTCGCCTGCCCGGCAAACGGCCGCTCTGGAAAAGTTCAACGCGGACATGAAGAAGCTGATGGACGCCATCGAAGAAGTCAGCGGGTCCACGCCGGACAGGCCGAAAAAGGTGCGGTTTGTGTTGTTGCGTCTCCCTGCTGACATTTCAAGGTTCGAATAAGGCAGCCGCCGACTTTGACCCGGACGGAATACATTTGAGCGAGCCTGGGTATATAGGCGTTGCCGGTGAAATCCCAATTCAACTCGGCACAGGTCCGGGGCCGTCAGACCAGAAGCTCACCCGCTATGAGGCGCTCCGCTCCGCCATCCGCAAAAAGAACGAACTCTTCTTCCATCGCTGGCGACCGGAAAACTGGACTTATCTCTTCGGGTTTCGCAAACAGGAGCAGGGTCAGAACGCCGTCGAGATTCCGAAGTTCGACCCGCTCATCGCGGAATGGGAGGCGCGCATCGCGAAGCTCCGTGACCTGAAACATCAGGACCTCGCCACAGTGAAGGAAGTGTCCGAACTGACAACGTTCAACGTTCAACGTTCAACGTTCAATGTTAAAAGTTCTCCGGTCAGGCCGCAGCCAATCCCCACCTTTGAAATCGGCGATGGTTTCGAGGTCAATCTCTGGGCCGAAGACCCGCAGTTGCACAAACCAATTGAAGTCAACTGGGACGCCCAGGGCCGACTCTGGGTCGCCAGCTCGGAAGTCTATCCGCAAATCAAACCTGGCCAGCCCGCCACCGATTCCATCGTCGTCCTCGAAGACACCGACGGCGATGGCAAGGCCGACAAATCCACCGTGTTCGCCGGCGGCTTGCTCATTCCCACCGGCGTTTTACCGGACAGCGACGGGGGATGTTACGTCGCCGCCAGCCATCAGTTGCTTTATTTCAAGGACACCAACGGCGATGGCAAGGCAGACGAAAAGCGCATCGTGCTGTCCAGTTTCGGCACCGAGGACACCCACCACAATCTGCACACGTTGCGCTGGGGTTACGACGGGCACATTTACATGAACCAGTCCATCTACACCCACACGCACATCGAGACGCCGCACGGCATTGTGCGGTTGAACAGCGGCGGCATCTGGCGCTTCGATCCGTACACGGATCAGCTCGAAGTGTTCACGCGCGGCGGCTGCAATCCGTGGGGCCACGCCTGGGACGACTACGGCAACTCGTTCTTCACCGACGGCGCGGGCTTTCAAGGCATCTCCTACTGCGTGCCCGGCGCGATGTATTTCACCTACGCCGGCGCGCGCCGCGAATTGC
>QHPA01000303.1 GCA_003218935.1 Verrucomicrobiota bacterium | reverse complement strand
GCGCGAGCCAGCGATTCGCCCGGCCGGGAATGGAATTCGACTCGTGCAGGAACGTCGCTGCGTCGGCCTTGCGTCCCGCGAGAATCGGCGGCGCGCTGGTGAAACCGCCCATGGCCAGCACGGCCTGGGGGGGACGCGCTTTGAACATTTGCTTCGCCGCGAGATACGACTGCCAGAAGCCACGCACGAACGCGCCGATTTGTCCGTTGACCAGTCCCACGGCTGACAGGGTTACAATTTCCATGCCGACCGCCGACTTGACCGCCTGTTGGTCCACGTCCTTGGCCGAGATGATCAGCGAAAGGGCGCAGCCGCTGCGCGCGAGCACTTCCGCGACGGCGAGACCAGGGAACAGATGACCGCCCGTGCCACCACACGCGATGGCGACCAATGGAACTGTCTGGGCGGACTGCATCAAGCGGTCTGGGGAATGGCTGTTTCTTCAACGTCGCTGGGGTGCCGCGCGGCACTGCGATGGTCGGCAGCGCGACGGGCGACGCTGAGCAGCAGGCCGACGCAAACCAGCACTAAACAAAGATTCGAGCCGCCGCGGCTGATAAACGGCAGCGGCAGGCCCTTGTTCGGCAACGCGCTGGTCACGACGCCAATATTGATGAACGCCTGCAAAGCGATCAAAAAAGTCAGTCCGGTCGCCAGCAGCAACCCGAACGTGTCGCGCGAATGCCAGGCAATGTAAATGCCGCAAATCAGCAGCACGACGAAGGCGGCGAGCACGCCGAGCGTGGCGATCAAACCGAGTTCTTCCCCGATATTCGCGAGGATGAAATCGGTCTGATGCTCCGGCAGGTAACCGAATTTTTGCCGGCCATTGCCCAAACCCAGCCCGGTCCAGCCGCCGGAACCGAGGGCGAGCATCGCCTGCCAGGCTTGATAGCCGACGCCCTCCTTGGTCTGTTCGGGATTCATCCAGCTCAAAATGCGTTTCATCCGCACGGGATTATTCAGCAAAAAGATCATGAAGGTCGCGGCGCCAACCATGAGCGGTGGAAAGAAATGGCGCCAGCGAACGCCGGCCACGAGCAACATGATGCCGCTCACCGTCGCGAGGAGCAAGGCCGTGCCCCAGTCGGGTTCGAGGAAAATCAAACCGAGCGTCAGGCCGATGAGCACGCCGGGCACGACCAGGCCGCGTCCAAACGTCGGCATGACTCGATGATGGCGCTCGGCATAGTGGGCCAGTAGAATCACGAGCGCGAGCTTGACCAGTTCTGACGGTTGAAAACTCTGGTGCGCGAAGCTCAGCCAACGCCGGGCGCCGCCCGCCTTGACGCTGATGCTGCTGGGAACCAAAACCAGCGCGAGCAGCGCGATCGCCACGAGGAACAGCGGAAGCGAGATCTTTTTCAGATGCCGATAGTCCACGCAGGCCACAACTCCCCCGGCGGTGAGTCCCACGCCGCACCAGATCACCTGGGCGACCGGATAATTGGCGCCCGGCTGGCTCATGCTCGAGCTGTAGAGCATCACCAGTCCCAGTGACAACAACCCTGCGACGCAAAACACCAGGATTGTGGTGGCGTATTTCATCGCTGATAAATCATCCGCGCAAACTCCGAGCGATAGTATTTCTCTCGCGAACGGCCGCCGGGCCGAGGTCACCGGTGACTGCCGGACTGAAACTACAGATTGCCGGGGCCGCCCGGCGTCGCCGTCACCGGCGCAGGTTTCGAGGCCGGCAGCTTCAGTTTGTCACCAACCTTGATGCGGTCGGTCTTCAGGCCATTGAGCGCTTTGATCTCGTTAACGCTCGTGCCGTTGGCCCTGGCGATTTTGTGCAGCGTGTCGCCGGTCTTCACGACATAAGAATTCTCGCTGGAGTTGCTGGCTGCGGCCGTGGCGATGGTCGCTGATGCTGGAGCCGGAACAACCAGTTTCTGGCCGACTTTCAGTCGGGTGGAGTCAACACCCGGATTGGCCTTGGCGATGGCGTTCCAGGACACGCCGAATTTTTTGCCAATGGATGAAAACGAATCGTGTTTGACCACGACGTACTCGCGGGTGGCTGCGGGAGCAGCCGATTCCACCGGTGGCGGCATTAGCGGGAGGTTCTGGGGCGTCGGGTTCGTCGCCGGAGGAGCGGGCGTCTGCGTCAAGTCCTGCGGCAGCAGGTTCGTCTGCTGCGGCGGGTTGGTCGGGTAGAGGTTGCTCTGATCCAGCGGCGGCAACGCGATGTCGTTGGTCGGCGGGTTGGCCTTGGCGTTGAGGTCCTCCTTTTTGCAGCCCTGAATGAGCAGGCCACCCAGGAAGACCATATGAATGGCCACAATGATGCAGGCGACACGAAGATGCGGTTTGCCCTTGGCCTTCTGCTCAAGCAGCGAGCCTTTGGGAATCAGAGGATTCGGAGTATTCATAATGAATGATCGCGCTGGTCGCGGCGTTGTTTCGCTTTCTACTGATAGTTCCGTTTACTCTTCGCGCCGGCGTTTTCCCTCAAAAAACGCCGACGCAAATTGTTTTCTTCAATTTTCCTGTCGGACCGGTTCGGCGGCTTTTGTTTCACGCGCGCCGGTGCTGGCGTTCGCGCCGGCGGCGCCACGACGGGCAGTTTGTTTCAAGTGCTCGACGGCCTGGCGAAACACCTCTCCCCGGTGCTGATAGTTCTGAAACATGTCAAAGCTGGAGCAGGCTGGTGAAAGTAAAACTACATCGCCAGAAACAGCATTCGCAGCAGACTGCTGCACTGCTTGTAGCAAAGAGCTTACGATTGTGCAAGGAGTAAAAAGGCTCCACGCCGCGCGAATTTTTTCGCGCGTTTCACCGAGCACAAAAGCCTGCTTCACACGCTGCGACAGCAGCGGCCCGAGGTCGTGGAATTCAAAGCCTTTGTCCTGTCCGCCGGCGATCAACAGCACGTTCGGCCCGCCGGCTTTGGCAACCGGCATTGCCAGCAGCGCCTTCTGCAACGCGTCAACATTGGTTGCCTTGGAGTCATTGACGAATTTGCCGCCGCCGATTTCGGCCACCACTTCGCACCGGTGCGGCCCCGGCTGGTAAGTCATCAGGGCCTCAGCCATTTCCTCCAGCGGGATGCGCAGGACGTGTCCCACCGCCAGCGCGGCCATTAAATTCTCGGCGTTGTGCGGACCGCGCAATTTGCATTTGTCCATGTCGAGCAACGGGCCGGTCCAGTCCGACAGCCGGCTGACCAGCAAGCCGCGGTCCAGGTAAATGTCGGCGTGGTGATTATTTGCGCTGAAGGTGATGATCTTGGACGGAATTTCGAGATTCAAAGAGCGCATCTGCGCCAGAGCCTGGCTCTGCACAATCGCCCAATCGAACGTCTGTTGGTTCATAAACAGGCGGGCCTTGGCGCGCGTGTAATCGGCCATGTTTGGATAACGGTCCAGATGGTCGGGCGTGATGTTCAACAGCACCGCCACGACCGGCCGGAAGAACTGAATCGTCTCCAACTGAAAAGAACTGACTTCGAGGGTCAGAAAATCCAGGTCTCTGGTCTGATCGGCCACGGCGCACACCGGGAGGCCGATGTTACCCGCCGCGACGGTTTTACGGTGAGCGTGTTTGAGGATGCGGTCAACCAGTTCCGTGGTTGTGGTCTTGCCGTTAGTGCCGGCGATGGAAATGTTCAGGCAGAGGGACTGTTGGTAGCCCAGTTCGAGTTCACCAATCACAGGAATGTTGCGCTGGACGAGTCGTTGGACCAGGGCCGACCGGCTCGGCACACCGGGACTGACGACGGCCAAATCAGCGGCGTCACCCGGCGGCTCTTTGACGCCGAGCCTGACGTCCACGCCGGAAGTCCGCAGCGCCTCAGTCTCAAGGCGCAGTTGCGGCGTGTCGGCGCTGTCAATCGCCAGCACTCGCGCTCCACGCTGGCGCAACAAATCGCTTGCCGCGCGACCGCTCAACCCGAGCCCGATGACCAACACCCGTTTGTTTGCCAGCCCTTGCATGTTTACCGCAATTTCAATGTGCTCAAAGCCACCACCGCGCACAGGATGCACAAAATGTAGAAGCGCGTGACGACTTGCGATTCATACCAGCCCTTCTTCTCAAAATGGTGATGCAGCGGCGCCATCAGGAAAACCCGCTGCCCGGTGCCGGTGCGGTGCCGGGTGTATTTGAACCACGCGGTTTGCAACATGACCGAAACCGTCTCAGCCACGAACACGCCGCCGGCAATCACCAGTACCAGCGGTTGATGGATCAGCACTGCGATGATGCCCAGCACGCCACCCAAGGCGAGCGAACCGGTGTCACCCATGAACATTTGCGCCGGATGACAATTGAACCAAAGGAAACCAAGGCCCGCGCCAATCATCGCCGCGCAGAAGATGGTCAATTCCCCTGCGCCGTTGACATAAGGGACTTGCAGGTATTCAGCGAATCTGAAATTTCCGGCGATGTACGTGAACACGAGAAACACCGCTGCGACAATCAAGGTGCAGCCGATGGCCAGACCGTCCAGCCCGTCGGTGAAGTTCACCGCGTTCGAGCTGCCCATAATCGTCAGCACCGTCAGCACCAGTCCCGCCGGCCCCGCCCCGGTCAGGACCGGGTGTTTGAAGAAGGGCACCATCACCTCGCTAATTAACCTTTTCGTTTCGGGCAACATCCAGAGATAAATTCCGATGAACAATGCCAACGCGAATTGCACCCAGAGTTTCACCTGGGACGCCGTGCCGCGATTGTTCTGTTGAGTGATTTTCATGTAGTCGTCGTAGAAACCCAGGCCGGCCAGCACGATCAGCGACAGCAGCGTCAGCAGGATCAAGGCGTTCCATTGCGTCCACAACAGCACGGCCAGATCCAGCACCAGCACGATCAGGATGCCACCCATCGTCGGCGTTCCCTTTTTACTCAAAAAGCGCGCCCCCAGCCCGCCGCCCTCCTCGGCTTTGTCGGTATACTGCTGACCGAACTTGAGTTGTGTAAGCCAGACGATCACCTTCGGCCCCAGCCACAAACTCAGCAGCAGTGCCGTGACCGCCGCGCCCGCGCTCCGAAACGTGATGTAACGAAAGACGCGCAGTGGCGACAGGTAGTCCGCCCAGGGCGTGCCCGCCGCCTGCTGCTGGAGGAATTGACTGAGGTAATAAAGCATCGTTTAGTCGTGCCGATAACGCGGCATGGTCTCGGTCAGCGTCAATTTAAGCCGCCGCCAACCGACCAGTCTTAGCAGGAAATTGGGGACCTCGGAAACGACATTTTTAGAATTTCGTCCGTCCGCCACCGAACGCGGACGCCGGCGGTGGGTCATTTTTGATCCTGAGTTTGTCTTGTTCATTTTTTGCTGTTTTCGTCGCGCAACACTTCGCTCACACGTTCCAAGCGCGAAGCGCGCGAGGCTTTGATCAACACCACGTCGCCCGGCCCCACGAAACGCTTTAGGGCATTTGCTGCGGTTTCGACTTCCCCCAGCTCGATCACAATCATCAAGCCGGCGGCGCGGGCGGCTGCGCCCATCACACCCGCCATTTTTCCCACGGCGAACAAATGATCCACGCGCAATTCGGCGGCGCGGCGCCCCACTTCCGCGTGCGCCTCGGCGCTGTGCGGCCCCAGTTCCGCCATATCGCCAAGCACGGCCACGCGTCGGCCGGCGCACGGAAATTCTTTCAATGTCTCCAACGCCGCGACCATCGAGTCGGCGTTGGCGTTGTAGGCGTCGTCCAGCACGCGCACGCCTTTGGCCGTCCAGACCTGCATCCGCATGGGCGCCGGCCGGCACTCGGCCAG
>QHPA01000302.1 GCA_003218935.1 Verrucomicrobiota bacterium | reverse complement strand
GCGATCAATGTCATCCAAAAGCGACTTGAGCTGTTCGACCCGCGCGGTCGAGGCAAAATGAGGGCTTAGACGTTTACTGGAGTAGTAGACTTCCGAACTACCGAACGCCTTTGATTTCGAGTCAGCACCCATAGCTCACTTGGCTGCGCCTTGCACGATGGCGATTTCCTCCGGGCGTCAGGCCGCCGATCGCATAGACCAACTCGTCGATCTCCCGCTCGAGCGGACTCGTGTCCGTTTTGGCTGCGGTGGGTAATTTCATTTGTTTCCGCCCGCTACCCACGTATCGGTGACGCCGCCCACCACAAAATCCACCGGGGGTTTCACGTCGCGCGTGAAATCCGAGACTGTTCGCGTGCTGGTGAACATCCGCAACGAGAGTTCATCCGCCTCGATAGTCACGTTCTCCTTGTTGGCATACGATTTGACGAGAGCCAGAAATTGCTCCAGAGGCTGCCGACAACCCCCGTCGCGCAATACCAGCGCTTCCTCGCCGGCCGTCACGCCGTTCGCTTCCACGAACACTCGCGCCGCGCATGCATACAACCGCACCTCCTTGTCTTTGCGCTTCTGGCCCGGCAATTTTCGCCTGACGCTTTCGAGCATTTTAACCAACCGCTTGCGTTCAATGGTGAAGTGCATCGTTCAAGGCTCTGGTTTCATTTGTCTGCGCATTCCACGATGGCGATTTCTTCCGGGGTCAGCCCGTAGCGGTGCGACTCATCAATAAAAACGGTCTTGAACTTCGAGAGGTCGCGGTCCAGCAGAGATTCCAGCTTGCCGAGGGACTCGCACAGGTAACCGCGCACACCGAATTCGCGGAAGACGTTCGGCCACGAGCCGGGATTGTGTTCGTCGAGCAAGTGCGGCGGCGCGATGACGAGGCAAGGCTCGTTGAGGTGCTGGGCCAGCAGTGCGGACATGTAGGTTTTACCCAGGCCGACCACGTCGGACAGAAACGCACCACCGTATTCGTCGAGAACCTTCCGGGCATTCAGCACGGCCTCTTCCTGGTATTTCAGTTTCTTGAAGCCCGCGGGAAGATACATGTCTTCGATCTCGTCCGGCAGGTTGAGTTCGCCACGAAAATACTCGTAGAGGAATTTCAAATAGAGTTCGTAGGGCGTGAACTGAGCGAAGGGCGATTTGACTTCGATAGTCGTGACGTAATCCTTGGTCACGTCCACGGCTTTGGCCCAAAGCTCGTTGAATTTCTGCTGAGCGAAATCGTAGTCGGAGCGGTTCTTCAATTCGACGTTGAACTCCAGATTATCCTGCAAACCCGCCTCCGTGAAGTTGCTCGAACCCGTGATGACCCGGCCCTTGTCGCGGTCGCCCTCATGGAACGTCATGATGTAGAGCTTGGCGTGGACGCGCTCCGACGGATAGGCGCGGACTTCCAGCTTGCCGGACTTGATCCACTCGACGAATTTACGGACACCATCCTCGATCTCGGAACTGTCGCCGGATTTCTGAAACTCACCCAGGATTTCGTCCGGCAACTGCTCCCGGACGTGCGCGTGAGATTCCAGGACGAATTCCTGCTGCTCTTTTGCGGTCTGAATAAGCTCGTAGGTCGCCCGGTCGGTTTTGATGCCGATGAGAATGCGAATTTTCTCAGTGCTGGTGAGCGCGGGATGGAGTCTGTGAAAGCCGCTGATGAAGAAGTAGCCGACGAGACAATCAAACAACCGCGTGTCGTCTCCGAGCAACACGCCGAAACGGTTGCCCAGATGTTTGCCAGGTTCGTTCGTGATGAATGTCAGGTCAGAGGACATTTCGACGTATTGTTAGCTTCCCGCTTCAGCAGACTGCCAGAGCGCGTCCTCTCATGCAAGGCGCGAGGGATAGGAGTCGGTTGATTCTGCGCACTTAGGGTCCGCGCAGCCCGTCACGATTGATTGCGTCCGAGTCTGAACCACCAATCAATCGTGTGCTGCGCCTGTTCGCCCCATTTCGCCGTGCTGCTGCCCCCTTTACCGTTGGTTCGCCTTCCGTGAAATCACGCCAGAACGGCCCGAACAAGCTCCAAAGCCAGATCAGCCGTCTCTTTCTGTGCCGTTGGGGCACAAAATGACATTGGACGCAGATTGTGCCCCAAGGGCACAGACTTTTCCTCAAACACGACTACAGTCCCGGCATGATGCGGTATCAGACGCTCTGAGGTCTGTGCAAGTGCGGCCAACAGCAGCGAGGGCTGGTCCCCCGTACTTCTCCAGAATCGATAGTGCTGAAGTTGTTCAGATTTCCGAACAACTCCTCCCGTCGTGGTGTGGTAAACCCTCTAGAAATGCGCGAACCACCCTCTAGAAATGCGCGAACCATCGACACAGTCGCTTGAGCAGTCCGGACGCGCCGGCCGAGACGCGGGACGTTTGTGTAACACATACATCTCCACTCCTCCCATTTTGGGCAGAATCGCGGCGCTATGAAAATCGAAATCTTTGGCACGTCCAATCAGGAAAATCCATCAGGGAAAGTGGTGCCCTGTGGGCACCACGTTATTGATGGGACTGTGCTATTTGAAGAGTAATGAAACACGCTCGAAATTCGACTCTGAACCTGAAGCACGGTGACGCGGGACCGGTCGTCTCGCTCCATCCGCTTCCCCGGTTCGGCGGCAGGGTTTCGGCAGAGAGAAAGGAAAGTAGTTATGCAAGTGATGAAAGAGACGCTGGGCCAGAGCGCGCTCACGATTGACCAGAGCGCCGCTCTGCTCGGTCTGCACGAATTCAGCCTGCTCTCGCGCATTCAGGCAGGCGAAATCAAATCGACACGGCTGAGGTCAGGCGAAATGGCGATTCCAGAGAGCGAATTGGAACGCGTGGCCCGCTCGCCCGTAAGCACACTGGCCCTTCCAAGCCATGTTCAGGAAACAGATTTGCCCGATGATCGCCTGGGCATCGAGCGGACGTTCGGCGGGCTTCGACGAAATGGCGAACGCATCGCATACAGCGTGGCCGGTGGTGCGGCGCACCTTACTGAAACGGAAATCAAGGGCTACCGCGCCGCTTTCGGGGCCATAGCGTCCGAACTTGAGTCTGCAACAAAGCTGCGAGAGCAATTGAAAGATGCCAACGGGCTTTCCGATTTTGAGGAAGCGGAAATTGAAAGTCCGCGGATCGGTCGATGGGAAATTCGCGCCAAACTCTTAGCCCTGGGTAAGAGCGATATTTTGCTCGGCCAGCGAGCAGATGGCGAGTTCGCGGTAATCGAACGGTTTCGGCCGGAATCGCTATACGGCAAGCACAACGGCAGCGCCGAAATTCTGCTGCAAGGAGACGATCCCGTGAAACTGAACCGGGATTTTACAGCGAATGCACAACACACCTTGGAATTCATGGCCAGTAATCTCACGGCCAAATCGCAGAAAATCGTTTGGGAACAATTTCCCGATCATCGGCCCGGCCATATTGTGGCCGCGATTACAGAACGGTGCCACCAGGCAATCGCGAATGAGGAAACGATTTCGCAAAACCGCAAAGTAACCCATTCCGTCGGTCACGGATTTAGAGTGTAGGAGGGTATATGCATCAAGACATTGAAAAATTTCTGAATTTGAAGGCTCCACCGGGCCGACTGACGAAAGAGCAAGCCGCTTGGTTCCTCGGATTTACGCCTGATGAGATTACGATTCTTATGGCCAGCGGTCTGTTGAAGCCGCTCGGCCGTCCGGCGTATAACGGTCAAAAGTATTTTCTGGCGGCTGCGCTGGAAGACCTGCGGCGTGATGAAAAATGGTACGGCAAAGCGTCGGACGCGATTGTGGAATACTGGCGCTACAAGAACATCCGGAAAGGTCAGGGCACAACGGCCGAGCGTCAATCGCGCCAAGGCGCGGTTGCGGCCGAGTCTGCCGACGCAGATCATTGATCTGTTCGATGGCGCGAGCGGAGTATTTTCCGCTCGCGCCATTTTTCCAACTCATGCTGCAAAGGAGTCCGTGGCCTCGTCGTCGTCTGACAGCGGGCTGGATTTCCGTCCGATGATCGGCGGCAATGGTGGCGGCGTTGCCTTAGTCTGCTGAATGACGAGCGGCGCCATGCCGATGTACCGCCGGCGGGGTGGCCTCCGCCAAAAACCCCCGCTCAGAATCCACGCAATCAGGAGCGGCGACAGCCAGACGCAGACCATGTAAATGTAGAGTCCATAGTCCCGGACAAGATGGTCCAACCAGCGGAACACTGGGTCGAGCAGAACGACAGGATGCTGATTCATAGTGCCTCCTTCTTTCAGGCGTTGACGGCGCGAGCCACCGGCTCAAGGCTCTTGGCTGCCTCCGCGAATTTGGCCCGCTGCTTTTCGTATTCGCCCAGTGGCGGAAGTTCCACTTTCGCCTTGCGCGCATACGCCCGATGGACGGCCTTGCTGTTGTGCCCAAGGGCCTCCTGTGCGAACCGTTCGGGATAGCCCGCCTTCTTCGCCCGTTCCGCCCAGGCATACCGGTACGAATGCAGCGAGACGCCTTTGATTCCCAAACCAACGCAACGTTGGTGGAATTCGGTCGAACGGTCACCGGCCCGGACACTTCGCAGATAAGGAAACAACGGTCCACGGTTGGGAAGCGAGCGGAGCAGTTGGGCGGTCTCCTCGTCAAACCGCATCAGCGCAATCGAGCCGGTTTTCTTCCGGGCAAAGCTGATAACGTTGCTTTCCCAATCAATGTTCTCGGCTTCCAGGAAGGCGATGTCCGACTGAGAGGCGCCCAGATGCCACGCCAGTTGATAAAACGCCTTGCGTTCGGGATTCTGCTCGCGAGTGACGATGGCCTGATGTTCTTCCCAGGTGATGCCGCGTTTCTCCTTGAACTTGATGACCGGCCAGCGCTTCTTCGGCAGCACTGGCCACGGCAGCCAGTTCATGTCCAAGGCGAAATTGTGAATTCGGCGCAAGTAGATGTTCGTGCAAACCGAACCTTTCTCCAAGACCTTCAGGAAATGTTCGGCCTGCGTTTCCAGCACGACCATGTTTCGGATGGAGTCGAGCGCCTTGTCTTTGATGGCCGTGAGCCAGCGCTGGCGAGTG
>QHPA01000301.1 GCA_003218935.1 Verrucomicrobiota bacterium | reverse complement strand
AGAGATTTTGGATGATCCAAGGCATGTTTATGAATCAAATGCTCCCGAACGGCCGTAGGCTAAAATCTTTCGGAATGATTCAGGAAAAAACTCAACAAGCTCTTTTCGCAAATGCCATAACCCATTGCGTCCAACCCTCACATCTTTACGAGCGATAAAAAGTGCATTGAGATCAATCCTCGGATTGCCTTCAACTTTCGCAAAATCTATCAGTTGTCCCGTGAGAAAAGTTTTTGGCGCAATAATTTTGGGAAAATAATTCGCAGATTCAACCAATGTTCGCCAGCGCGGCCCGTTATTACCGATAGAAAAACTTGCAGAAACATCTAAACCAAAGTTGTCATACCGATCAAGCATCACTGATACCTCTAGGCCATGCAAAGAACCCCTGTCAGATTTGCACCACGCTGTATGGCCACCGACTCTCAGGAACGCAATTGCCACGACAGTTTCGGCAGATTGAATTACTCCACGCCAATCACGCTTTGGTGCAGGCAGCCACTCTCCAGCGACCGTCATTTCGACTTTTGCTGGCTTTCTTCCGGTCTTGAATATGGCGTCCGGCATCTTTATCCCTTCATCGTATCTATCTGATCCAGGTTCGTGGTCTTGTAATGGCGATAAATGGAGATAATCAAAGCCAGCCCGACCGCCGCCTCCGCGGCCGCCACGCCAATCGAGAAAATGACGAACATCACGCCGGTCAACGCTTCGGGATGTTCGCTGTAACGCCAGTAGGCAATGAAGTTCAGGTTCGCCGCGTTGAGCATCAGCTCGATCCCGATCAACACGATGATGGCGTTGCGCCGCGTCAGCGCCCCCGCCAGGCCGATGCTGAAGAGCAAGGCCGACAGCACAAGATATGCGGTAAGCGGAGTCATAAGGCAGGGAAAGTGAGAAAGGGGGAAAGGGGGAAAGGGGGAGCTCCCCCCTGCTCACTTTCCCCTTTTCTCACCTGCTGTTGAACGGTAGCGGCCATCGTGAGTTCGCTCTCAGTGTGATTGTGATCCTTCCGGCGCGAGCCGGGCCTGCTCCTCCATCGCGATGATGACCGCACCAATTAATGCGGCGGTCAGCAGCAGCGCGACCACTTCCAGCGGCAGCACATACTCGGTCATCAATTTTGCGCCAATCTTTTTCACGCTGATATCGGCAGCAACGTTCGGCTTAGGTCCATTCGCTGACGAAATCAGGGTACTGGTGACAATGCTCACCATGAGACTGCCGAAGGTGAGCGCCGCAACTGCCACACCCATGAGCCAGCGACCCGCGACGATTGGCTGTTGCGGCGACTCGCTGCCGCGCGTCAGCAAAATCGCGAACACGATGAGAATCGCCACCGCCCCGATGTAAACCAGGATTTGCGCCAAACCGACGAATTGGGCGCCCAGTTGCAGGAAAAGCCCGGCCAACCCGCCAAAAGTCGCCACCAGACAGAGCGCGCAGTGAACGAGGTTGCGCAGGCTCATGGCGGCAATGGCGCCGGCGAGCGTCACGACCGCGAGAATGGCAAAGGGCAAGGTCATGCGACTGATCGTTGAACCGTTGAACCGTTGAACCGTTGAATCGGCAAAAGCCGTCTGATCGGCGTCAATCGGTTTGATGACGAGAGGCAGCCCGGGAGCTCGGACTGGATAAACGTTTCGCGGCTCAATTTTACGATTTAACGATTTAACGTTTCACGGACGGACTCACTCCGCATACCGGTATGTTCGTTTTGTGAAAAGTTTCCCGCCCATCAATCCCCTGCCCAGCAGGACATACGGAACGATCAGCATCGCCGAGCAAACTGCCCAGCGGTCGAAACCCGCGGGCAAAAAAAACCACAGACCCGCTGCCGCAATATTGATGAGGGCCATCGGCAGCATGAATTTCCAGGCGAAATTCATCAACTGATCCATGCGCAGGCGCGGCACCGTGCCCCGGACCCAGATAAAAAGAGAAATGAGCGCCAACAACTTCGCGAAAAACCATAGCCACGACGGCAGCCACGACAGAAAAGCCAGCGGCGCGGTCCACCCACCCAGGAACAGCGTGATCGCCAGTCCGCTGATGGCGAACATGCCGAGGTACTCTGCCAGGAAAAAGAGCGCGAATTTGAACCCGGAATATTCGATGAAGTAGCCGGCCACGATTTCCGATTCTCCTTCCGGCAGGTCGAAGGGCGAACGGTTCGATTCCGCCATCGCCGCAATCAGGAACAAAATGAACCCCGCAAGTCCCCACGGCGTGAACACGTGCCAATGCGGCAATTGGCCGGAATACTCCGCCTGCGCCTCCACGATTTTCACGGTCGAAAGCGAACCGACCATCATGACGACGGTTATCGTCGAAATGATGAGCGGCACCTCGTAACTGATCATCTGCGCAATCGCCCTCATCGCGCCCAGGAGCGAGTATTTGTTTCGGCTCGACCATCCCGCCATGAACACGGACAACTCGGTCGCCGCGCCCACCGCGAAGAAGAACAACACACCCGTGTCCATGTCGATCGGCGCCATGTTCTTGCCGTAAGGCAAAACCGAATACGCCAGGAACACCGGCACAATCAGCGCAATGGGGGCAAGAAAGTGGACCACTCTGTCGGCTGCGCGCGGCACGATGTCCTCTTTGGTCAGTGCCTTGATGCCGTCCGCAATGAATTGGCCGAAGCCAAACAACCGCACGTCCGTGAAAGGCAGGCCGACCCGGTTGGGGCCATAGCGGTTTTGGATTCGTCCGATCGCCTTGCGTTCAACCACGGTCGTGATTCCGAACAGCAATGCGAAGACGAGCATGATCGGAACGATGGATAAAAAAACCGACAACATCGGCTTCAGGCTCTCCGGCCAGAACGGCCAACCGAGCGCCCAGTGCTTGAGCAGGACGAAAATCTGGTCGAAGGCGTCGATCATTGGGAAAAACCAAATACCAAATACCAAATACCAACAAACCACCAGGCGCCCCATCCTACTTCATGCGCCAGGTTGAACGAGCGCTTCGAAGCCTGGTGCTCGAAGTTTGGTTTTTGGTGTTTTCCCATCGTCGCCAAGTCGGCGTCGTCCCCGGCGTCGGCGGTTGTCGGCGATGAACTCATCCGATCAGGAAGTCGGCGCGGGCGTCGGTTTGGCCGCAGGTGGCGTGGTAGTTTTTGCGGCGGCAATTCTTGCTTTGGCATCAGCATCCGCTTTGGCCTTGACCTCGGCTTTGGCTTTCTCAGCGGCGAGATGACCATCGACCTCGGCGGCTTCGTTGGGATGGATTTTCTGATAATACTCGTTTGATTTGGCAAGTTGATGCTTGTCGAACAGCAGACCGGCAAAGCGGTCGGTGTGACTCAATTCGAACTCAGTATCCATTTTGATCGCCTCGAACGGGCAGACTTCGACGCAAATCTGGCAGCTCATGCAAACGGAGATGTCGATGTCGAAAATCTTCGGATAGAACTGCGGTTTGCCGACGTAATCCGGTTTCTTGTCCATGCTCTTCTCGATGTAAATGCACTGCGGCGGACATTCCTTCTCGCAAATCTGGCAAGCCACGCAACGCAGGCCGGCGTGCGGGTCATGGCCGTCGAAAACGAGGAAAGGAAAATTGCGCGCGGCTTCCTTGGCAGGCAAACGCTCTTCGGGGTACTGGACCGTGACCAGGCGTTCCTTGTCAACGTAACTGCCGACAAAGTTACGCGCCGTTTCCGCCAGACCTTTTATGATGCCTTCGCCCAACATAAAACCTAGACACGAATTACACGAATTAACACGAATTCAAAATCTATTTCGTGGGAATTAGTGAAATCCGTGTCTATCAGCGGTCAACTTCACCCAACACAATGTCCACGCTGCCGAGAATCACCACGACGTCGGCTACGATGTGGCCGAGGCACATGTCCTCCAGAACGGTCAGATTGATCAAGCTCGGCGGACGCACCCGATAGCGATAAGGATTCGGCCCGCCGTCGCTGATGAGGTAGAAACCCAGCTCGCCTTTCGGCGCTTCGATACGGCCATAAGCTTCGCCCGGTTTCGGTCGAAAGCCCCGAATCTTCGCCTTTGCGTCCATGATCGGCCCGGACGGAATATCGCGCAGCGCGATTTGCAAAATGTTCAACGACTCGCGCATTTCGAGCAGCCGAATCATGTAGCGATCGTAAGTGTCGCCGTGTTCCCCAAGCGGCACGCGAAATTGAAAGCGGTCGTAGATGCCGTACTTATCCACTTTGCGAATGTCGTAATTCACGCCGCTGGCGCGGAGCATCGGGCCGGTGATGCCGGCGTTAATGGCCAGTTCGCGCGGCAGCACGCCGACGCCTTGCGTGCGAGCCAGGAGTATTTCGTTCCCGGAAAGAAACCGGTCGAACTCGTCGAGAAACCGGGGATAGTTGTCCACCACCTGTTTGGCTTGTTCGAGCCAACCGGGCGGCAAATCGCAGCGACAACCACCAAAACGCATATAATTGCACATCATGCGCGCGCCGGTGAGCGACTCGAAGAGGTCGAGAATCTTCTCGCGCTCGCGGAAGGCATACATCAGCGGCGTGCCGGAGGCGCCCATGTCCTGAAGCAGAAAACCGATCAGGCACGTGTGGTTCTGCAGGCGCGTCAGTTCGGCGGTGATGACGCGAATATATTCTGCGCGTTCGGGCGCTTGGAGGCCGCCGAGCTTTTCGACTGCCAGCGCGTAAGCCCAGTTGTTCGTGAGCGAACAAAAGTAATCGAGCCGGTCCGTGTACGGCATCGAGCCGAGATAAGTCGCGTTCTCGGCGATCTTCTCGTGGTTGCGGTGCAGGTAGCCGAAGACCGGTTTGAGCTTCACGACGCGTTCGCCGTCCAGCGCCACGTCCATGCGAAAGACGCCGTGCGTCGAAGGGTGTTGCGGCCCCATCGCCACTTCGAGCAGGTCTCCTTCGATTTCACCTCCGGGCGATGTCTTGGGCAGAATCTCGTACTTGGATTCCGCGATGTCGGTGGCGGCAGTCATAACATCAGTTCACTTCGAGATCGGGAGACGGTAGAGACTCCGTCGAGCCCTGATCTCCGATGGACAGAACTCAGGACTCGCGAGGACGCTTGCCCCACCAGGTTCATGAAGCGGGAACAGTCGAGGTACATCACGGACCTTGCTTGCGCGCGTCCGCCAATACCAGACGCTACTGAGCGAGGAAGAACGGGGGACGATTCTCCCTCTCCTCAAGGGAGAGGGCCGGGGTGAGGGGAAAAGGGTCGTTCGCCTTGGAACCCGCGACCGCTTGGCACTCATCGTCCGTTCCTTGCCAGAAAGACAGCATGCCTTTGAGCCATTCATCGCTGCAAACCTCCGGCGTCAGGGGTTGCCGACTGCATCTCCTGCGGATCGTGCCGTTTAGCCTTTTCCAACACTTCATCATGCGGCGTCGGTTCGTATTCGTAATCGTCCGGCTCGACGTAATCCTTGCGCATCGGATAATCCTGAAAGCCGTCCCACATCAGGATGCGGCGCAAGTCAGGATGGCCGTCAAAGACGA
>QHPA01000300.1:5652-7997 GCA_003218935.1 Verrucomicrobiota bacterium | reverse complement strand
ATCACGGCCAGGAGATTCATGGGTGTTTTCATCGGTTTTGAGTTTGAATTCAGAAGCGGGAGACGGCTGTACATACCACTCTTGTGCTGGTATGGCAACGCCTTTTGCTCGCGCTCGATTTAGAATTTACTTCGCGCCTGAAATTTGCTATTCATGCGGGCATGGGAATCCTTGCCAACAAACTCCTTGATCACCTGTGCTCAGCCGGCGCGGCAGTCTAGAATCTCCCGGCTTTTTTGTAACTTGCGAGCTTCCTGGCGTGTATTGTCAGGAGCGGCGCTCGGTTCCCGTTTGACTGCATGTGCTGATGCAAACCAACGAAATATTTGTTATGAAAGACCCCCTTTGTAATCCACTCAACCGCGTGCCGGCCCTGCCCCGCCGTACTTTTCTCAAAGGCGTCCTCGCGGGCAGCGGCCTGCTCGCCGCGGGCGGCACGTTGTCCGCCGCTGAGTCCCTGGTGATCGATTCCACCGCGACGAAACCCGACTTTCGCGGACCAAACGTTATCCTGGTTCGCTTCGGCGGCGGAGCGCGGCGCAGGGAAACTATCGATCCGCAGTCCACCTACAGCCCGTTCCTCTGCCGCGAGCTGGCGAAGCGCGGCACGTTCTTCAAAAACATGGAGATTGCGCAGATCGAGGGGCTGAATACCAGCCACGGCGAAGGCACGCTCAACATCGTCACCGGCAAATACGACAAATACAAAGACATCGAAAACAAATTTCTCGGCGCGCGTTTCGAGCCGAAGGTGCCGACCGTGTTCGAGTATCTCCGCAAATCGTTCGCCGTGCCGCCGCACCAAACGTTGATTGTCAACGGCGAAGATAGGCCCGACGAAGAATTCTACACGTTCAGCAATCACTTCGCCTACGGCATCAACTACCGCTCGAACATGCTCAGCCTTTATCGATTCAAAGCGTGGCTCATGCGCCGGCAGGTCGCGGAAGGAAAACTGACCGACAAACAAATCGAGCAGCGGCAAAAGGAGCTGGCCAAATGGGAAAAGGTGGACTACCGCACCAAGGGCGAAGACCGCCAGGGACAGGAACTCGAAGCTTTCTGGCAGCGCTGGCGCGAGTATTACGGCGACTCCGGTTTTGTGAATCCGCGCGGCGACCGCTTGCTCACTGAGTTGACCGTGCGCGCTATCAAGGAATTGCGGCCCAGGCTCCTCATGGTCAATTACCAGGACTGCGACTACGTCCATTGGGGCAACATGAGCCATTACACGCGCGCCGTTTCCATCATGGATGAGGGACTGAGGCAAATCGTCCAGACCGTCGAAGCCGACGCGGAATTGCGCGACAACACCGTCTTCGTCGTCCTCCCGGACTGCGGTCGCGACAGCAACCCATTCGCGGACGTACCGTGCCAGCACCATTTCGGCTCGCGCTCGGCGCACGAAATCTTCGCGCTGTTCGTCGGGCCAGGAGTGAAGCGCGACGCGGTCGTGGACAAGCGCGTTGACCAAAGCCAGGTCGCCACCACCATCGGCCAGCTCATGGGTTTCAAAGCGGATTGCGCAGAACAGCGGGTCCTGGAGGAGGCCATCGCGTGAATCCCGAGGAACCGAGCGATCAACGCGGAACGGGAGCGCAGCCGCCTCGGCTGCTGTTCGGCGCGCCCCCGCGCCGAACCTCATCGCACGCGGCACAACCATCGGACACGGGAGAATCCGCAGAAGGACCAACGGCGAGGGCGCCGTTGGCTGCGCCCGCGGCGGGCGCGCTCCCCATATCTGACCCCGGCCATCTCCAGCCGCCGGTCATTCCTCCAGGAATTCCCATACCATCGCGCTTGCGCCGAATGCTTTTTGCGCCGGTAAAATTCTTTTGGGGAATGCTCTTCTGCCAAAGCGTGTTCGGCGCGTTGGCGGTTCTCGGCTGGACCTATCGTCTGATGCAACGCTCCGTGCTCAAACGATGGTGGAAATTGAGAGGGTCTTCCGCCGGCGCCGGCAACTTTGGCGAATTTCTCGACGGCGACGCGCAGACGCGCGACCACATCCATTGGCCTAACTGGTTTCTGGCGCAAAACTTCAGTGACACGATTATCGGGGAGTGGGCGGGGACCGCCCAATGCGGCTCGCGCATCAACCGGACTTTCACCATCGCAGGCCGGGTGTTGAAGGCCCTGGGCCAGTCGCTCTGGACCAACGTGCGTCTGGGCGTGCAGGGCATTTTCAACACCTGGGTGCTGACGTTGCCGGCGTGCGTGCTAATGCTCTTCGGCTGGTATGACGGCTGGAACAATTCGTTCAACAAAGGATACGAGCAGTTTTCGGTCGGACCCGGTGTCAGCGTGCTGGGCATCCTGCTGTTCATCGCGGCGATGCTCTACGT
>QHPA01000300.1:0-5615 GCA_003218935.1 Verrucomicrobiota bacterium | reverse complement strand
CTACGCCCTTGGTTCGCTCCCCCTGATGGTCCTGATGTCCGTCGTGATGTTCCTGCCCAACTTCAATCCCGGCCTGGTCGACTCGACACCGTCGGAAACGATTCAAGTTTTGAACCGCTATTTTTTCTGGTCGGCGTTGTTCGCGTTCCCGGCGTTTGTCGTGCTGCGACTCATCGCTGCCCGCATTTATGGTTCAACGCTTCTGAGGGCGGTGCAGAGTGGAGCCGTTGCCCAGGACGCGCTGGCGGAAAGCGAATGGCATGTGTTACAACGCCTTGACTTGCTTCAGGTCCAGGCGCCGCGACCGCGTCATCCGGTTTGGCGAATCGTGGCCTGGGCTGGCACACGCGCGGGTCGCGTTACGTTCGGCTTCCTTACCGGGCTGGTTTGGTTCGTCTTCGTTGCGGAATTGTATATTGCGCAATTTTTTAACTACCGCGGAGCGACGGTCTGGCTGAATCAAACGCTCGTGCAATTGCCATGGTTTCATCATCTCCCGGCCACGCTGAAAAACCCGTGGAACGATTTCTTCGTCGCCGCGGCCATCGTTTTCGTCGCCTGGCGGCTCAAACGCATGGTGATTTGGTTGAAATCTTTGCACCGATACTAGCTGGTTGCCCTAACCAATCTTCTTCCGGAACCGCAGCGCGCAGAGCGCAAACAGCGCCAGGCCCATGCCCGCGAGAATCACGAGGTGTTGCCAGAAGTCCGCGAGACTCGCGCCGCGAAGAATGACGGCCCGCGCCAGTTCGATGAAATAGGTCGTGGGAAGCAGCGAGCCGATCGCGTAGAAAATCCAGGGCATGGTTTCGCGCGGGAAGATGAAGCCGGAGAAAAACACCGACGGCATGATGAACACCATGCTCATCTGCAGCGCCTGGATCTGGTTTTGGGCGCGCGTGGAGACCAGCAGCCCGAGGCTCAACAGGCAAAAGATGTAAACGACGATGCCCGCAAACAGCGCGCTCAGGCTGCCGGCGATGGGCACATGAAACAGCCAGTTCATGATGGCGATGAGGCCGCTCGCCATCACCATGCCGATGCACAGATAGGGCACCAGTTTGCCAAGCATGAGGCCCCAACGCGACAGCGGGCTGACCAACAATTGTTCCAGCGTGCCGCGTTCGCGTTCGCGCACCAGCGACATCGCCGTTGCGAAGGTGGTCGCGATTTGCAGCACCACGCCGATGACGCCCGGCACAAAAAAGTTCGGGCTCCGCATGGCCGGGTTGAAGAGAATTTGCGGGCGCACTTCGACCGGCAGTTCGCGCCGACCGGTCTCGCCGAGCAGACGGAAAACCGATTCACGGAATGACACGCCGAGCGCGGTGTTCAGCGCGGACGAAGCGATGGTGGAGCTGGAGCCGTCAATCAACACCTGCACTTGCGCGTTGCGGCCGGCGTGCAGATCGCGCGTGAAGTTCGGTGGAATTTGCAGGCCGATGTAAGCTTTTCCCCGACGAATTGCCGCCGCCATTTCATCCACACTTTGCACCTCGCCGACGACGCGAAAGGTCTGGGTATTGACGAAGCGATCGATGAGCTGGCGGCTTTCCACAGTGCGGTCCTCATTCAACACCACCATGGCCATGTGCTTCACGTCGTTGTCGAGCGCATAACCAAACGCGATCATTTCGATGAGCGGCGGGAAGAACATGAAGAACAGCGTCAACGGATCGCGCAGCACGACGAGAAATTCCTTGTAAAGAATGGCGTTGAAACCGCGAAAGAGGAGTTTCATATCCGTGCCGGGACGAGTTCGGCTCGCCGGTCACATAAACACCAAAATCCAAACAGCAAACTCCAAATAAACTCCAGCGTCCAAACTCCAAACCGCGCGTCGCCACTGTTTGAAGTTTGATCCTTGGTGTTTCGTTGGTGTTTGGGATTTGGTGTTTGGGTCTTTTTCATTTTCCGTCTCCGCTGTTGCGATTGGTCAACGCGACAAACACGTCTTCCAACGACGGCGCAATCGGCCGGATGTCGGTCTGGTGAATGCCAACGCCGTCCAGGCGTTCCCGAATGAATTGCTCGGAAATCGATTCCTCGACGAGCAGGTGCATCGACTGGCCAAACACAGTGGCCGTCCGGACACCCGGCAGCCGGCGCACGGCTTGCAGGCCGACCGTGACATGGTCGCAAGTGACATCCAGACGTTTGGTGCCGGGTGGATTCACGACGGGCAACTGTTTTAAATCGTCCGGCTCGCCGCACACGACGAGTTTTGACGTGTAGATATAACCGACGTGCGAGCACCGTTCGGCTTCGTCCATGTAATGGGTGGTGACGAACAACGTCATGCCAATGCTCGAGAACTCAAAGAGCAGGTCCCACAACTCGCGTCGCGCGACCGGATCAATGCCCGCCGTCGGCTCATCGAGAAACAGCACGCTCGGTTTGTGCACCAGCGCGCAAACCATCGCCAATCTTTGGCGCCAACCCCCCGACAACAAACCGGCGCGACGATGCAGATAAGGTTCGAGATGAGCGAGCGCGACCAGTTCATCGCGCCGCTGCAAAAGCCCCGCGCCGCTCAGTCCATAGAGCCTTCCGTAAAACATCAGGTTTTCGTGCACGGTCAGTTCGTCGTAGAGCGAGAATTTCTGGGACATGTAGCCGATGAGCGATTTGATGCGGTCGGTTTCGCGCGCCACGTCGTGCCCGGAAATGGTCGCGCGGCCATCGCTCGGCTCCAGCAGGCCGCAGAGCATCCGGATGACCGTGGATTTGCCCGAACCATTCGGGCCAAGGAAACCGAAGATGGAACCCTTGCTGACCGTGAAACTGACGTGATCGACCGCGGTAAAGTGGCCGAACCTTTTAGTCAGGTTTTCACATGCGATCATGGTGAGGTCTCAGCAATTGACAGTCGTCCGTAACGCAAAGACGCGTGCGCTACGAGCAAACCTCCTCCGCCTTCAGCTTCGTCAAATCTTCCACCAGCCAGTCCGGCCGATACTCCTTCAGTTCCTCGGATTTCGCGCCGCCCGTCGTCACGGCGAGCATCTTCGCCGCAATGTGTCGCGCGCATTGAATATCGCGCGGTGTGTCGCCGATGACGAGGATTTGTTCGCCGCGCAGAGAGCCGTTCAGCAACTGACTCCCGCGTTGTCTGGCGGTGGCGGCGATTTGGTTTCGGTCTTCCTGGTCGTCAGCAAACGCGCCGGTCTGGAAAATCTCCCAGAGCTCGAAGTGGCGGAGTTTGATTTCCGCTCCGAGCCGGATGTTGCCGGTCAACAGGCCAATCGCCGGCGGCTGGGGCAGCGCGTGCAGTTGATGAATGAATTCCCAGACGCCGGCGAAAACACCGCCCCTCGTCTGCGTCAACAGGTAGTCGAGCCAGAAGACGTAGGAGTCGAAGAAGCGGCGGAGATTCTCCCGTGAGGGCTCGACGCCGTGTTGCAGGAACATTTCGCGGGCGATGCCGGTGTCCGTGCGTCCGGAGAATTTGATGCGCGCGGCGCCGTTGACAATCCTGAACTCGGTCTCAAATGCGCGGCCAAACGCCATTACGCCCGCGCCGCCCGTGTGAATGAGCGTGCCGTCAATGTCGAAGAGGACCAGGCGAACCACGCGCACAGCTAAACGGCTCGGTGGGCAAAAAGCAATGGTGATCTCTGCTTGCTGTGCGTGAAGATTTTCGGTATTCCCTCGCGCATGGATTCCAAGGAAGCGCTCGTGGCCTTGAACATGATTGAGCATGTCGGGCCGGTCCGAGTGCGGCAGTTGCTGGAACATTTCGGCGACGCGCCTTCCATCCTGCGCGCTTCCAAACAACATCTGCTCCACGTGCGCGGCATCGGCCAGGAAACCGCTGAAGCCATCGGGAGCTGGGAGAAATCGGTGGATCTCAGCGGCGAATTGAAGCGCATCCAGGAGTTCGGTTGCCACATTCTCACGCAGACCGACAAAGAGTATCCCGATCTGCTGCGTCAGATTTACGATCCGCCGATTGTGCTCTACGTCAAAGGCGGGCTGGCAGCGAAGGACAACAACGCCGTCGCGATGGTCGGCGCGCGGCTGGCGACTCATTATGGCTTGGAGACGGCGCGGAAGCTGGCTTACCAGCTTGCGTATGTTGGCGTGACGGTGGTCAGCGGCGGCGCCCGGGGCATCGACACCGCGGCGCATCAGGGCGCGTTGAGCGCGAAAGGCCGCACCGTCGCGGTGCTGGGCAACGGCATCAACATTGTTTTTCCGCCGGAGAACGCGGAGTTGTTCCAGCGGATCGCTGCCAACGGCGCGGTCATGACGCAGTTCCCGTTCAATCGCAAGGCGGACAAACAGTCGTTCCCGATTCGCAACCGCATCGTGGCGGGCATGACGCTCGGCACGGCGGTGATCGAAGCCAACCTCACCAGCGGCGCGCTGATCACGGCGGGTATGGCCATCGACAACGGCCGTCAACTGTTCGCCGTGCCGGGCCGGATCGATTCGCCGCAAAGCAAAGGCTGCCACGATCTGATCAAGAAAGGGGCGAAGCTGTGCGAAGGCGCGGAAGACATTCTGAGCGAGTTTGAATACCTGTTTCCGTCGAGCAATCGCCCGCCGTCACCGGTGGAAAGCGGCACGCTGCCCGCACTCAGTCTATCCGACAACGAGCAGAAAATTCATGATGTGTTAAGCAGAGAGGAGTTGGCGATGGATGACGTGATCCGTCGCAGCGGACTGCCCGCCTCAGCCGCTTCCGTGGCCTTGCTCAGCCTGGAAATGAAACGACTGGTCAGGCAACTGCCCGGAAAGCTCTTCGTGCGGAACCGGTGAGATTCTCCCGGAGTTTTAACGACCCAGGCCCTGTTTTCTGAGCGCCTGCGCCACGGTCGTCGCGCCGCTGCGCTCGATGTCCTTCTGGTCAATGATCACCACCGGCGAAGCTGTGGCCGGGATTCGCCCGCGCTTGACCTTTTGCGGAATGAGGGAACCAGTGATTACGACCTTTTCTTCGGCCTTCTTTTCCGGCTTCACGGCGGCCGCCTTTTTTGGCGCCTTTTTAGCCCCGGTTTCATCGCCGCCAAGCACCGAGCTGGGCAGCAGGCACAGCCCCGCGCACAAGGACGCAACGAAACTCAACCGGACAGCGATCAAACGAAAACGGCGGTGGGAAATACAGTTTGGCGTTTTCATGCCTTAAAGTTAGTCCGACGCATCCTTTCTGCAAACTGTTTTTGCAGCCGCCGGATTGGAGGGTGATCTACGAGAGAGGGCAAGCGTGAGTGGATGCGCTGGTTTCCCGGAAACGATTCCGCCCTCTAGCCCGACTTCTAAGGTCGGGAGAGCGTCCTCGCGAGCCGCGTTCCTCAAAGCTCGTCAGCAGCCTCGCTCCACCGAATTTGTACCCAGGAAACGACTTCTGGCGAACATTCTCGTCGCTCGCCGATGACACTTGTTACTCCTCTACCACAGCCAGTCCCGGTTTGCGTTCCCAGCGCCGTGGCGCGCGTCCGGGCGGTGTCGTGTCCACTTTGGCGTAGTACGTCTCCTCACCGAACATCCCGTCCACGGCCTTTTGCAATTCGATCGAGGGCAGAACGCCGAACCGTTCATGCGTCTCGACGAAGACGATCTCGCCCGCCGGGCGCTTGAAGCAGAGGAACAGCGGGCATTTGCCGGAAAAG
>QHPA01000299.1 GCA_003218935.1 Verrucomicrobiota bacterium | reverse complement strand
CGCGACCAGCGAATACACCAGCCGCATGGTCAACAAGGTCGAGAACATCTTGAAACAGACGCCGGAGGTTGAGTTGTACGGCTCCGTCGTCGCGCTGGCAATGAACGGACCGGGCGAAGCCGATCAGGGCATCGCTTTCGTCCACTTCAAAGAGAACCGCAAACGCACCGTGCAGGAAATCGTGCGCGGCCCGGGCGGGTTGCAGAGCCGTTTTATCAACGAAGTCGAGGGCGCGATCGCCATTCCGCAAATTCCGAAAGCTTTCACGCGCGGATTCGGCGCGCCGTTTCAATTGACGATTCAGTCGCAGGACCTCGACGCCTTGAATCGTTACGCCGGCGAACTGGTGACGAAACTCCAGCAACTGAAAAACGGCGAGCAACCCATCCTCGTCAACGTCCGCTCGTCATTCGAGGTCAACAAACCGGAATTGCGGCTCGACATTGACCGCGATCGCGCCGGCGCGCTGGGCGTTTCGGTCGAGGATATTTCGCGCACCTTGCAAATTCTTTTCGGCGGACTTGACCTCAGCCGCATCAAGATAAGCGGCAAGGAATATTACGTGATGGCGCAATTGGAGCGCGCCTCGCGCCTGAAGCCGCAGGACCTGGACCGCCTCTACGTCCGCAACCCCGGAGGCGACCTCATTCAGCTCAGCAGCGTTGTCAAACACCAGGTCGGCGCCGCCCCCAACGCCATCGAGCACTACAACCGGATGCGCAGCGCGACGATTTCCGGCACTCCTGTCAGCATGCCGCTGGGCACCGTCCTCAATCGCGTTGAAGAAATGCTGCGGGCCGATTTGCCGGCGGGGTTCCTTTACGCCTGGTCGGGCGAATCGCGCGACCTGCGCGATACCGGCCAGGAAGTCTGGCTCGTGCTGATCCTGGCATTGATCATCGTTTACATGGTCCTGGCCGCGCAGTTCGAGAGCCTTATCCATCCACTCACGGTCATTCTGGCGGTGCCGCTCGCGGCGGTCGGCGCGTTTGGCTTGCTGTGGCTGCTCAATTTCGGCGGCAAGATCGGCGTGCTGCCGGTCATCCCCGCGATGAATTTGAATTTGTTCAGCCAGATCGGCCTGGTGCTGCTCGTCGGCCTGGTGACGAAGAACTCCATCCTGCTCGTTGAGTTCGCCAATCAGCAGCGCGCCAAAGGCGTCAACGCTCACGACGCGATGCTCCAGGCGGGCACGGTCCGGCTGCGGCCGATTCTCATGACGGCCTTTTCGACCATCGCAGGCATCCTTCCCATCGCCATCGGTTTCGGCGCGGGCGCCGAAAGCCGGCGGCCGATGGGAGTGGCGGTCGTCGGCGGGATGCTCACGAGCACATTTCTTACGCTGTTGGTCATCCCGGTGGTCTATACGCTGTTCAGCGATCTCGCGGAGCGTTTCCAACGCAAACCCATCGCGGCGCCTGCGTCTCTGGAGCAGGTTCCCAGCAAATGAACCTGCCAGATTTTCCCGTTGCCCGATGGTTTCCTTGGGGCGGGCCGCCGCAGGGAGCACGCCCGCGCCGTGCGCTCCCCGGACTGGCTTGGAGTTACAGCGTCGGATTTTTGGTGACGGCGCTGCCGTGGCTGGCTTCCTGTTCGAAACCGGCTGCCAGCGGCGCGAAGCTCGAGACGGACGACGCCGTGGCCGTTACGGTTGCTCAGGTTGAGGTCATGCCGATGGACCGGTGGCTGGACATCTGGGGAACCCTTTACGCAAAAGACGAAGCGATGCTGGGGGCGGAAGTCGAAGGCAAAGTGGAAAAGACCCTGGTTGATTTCGGCGACCGCGTGAAGACCGGTGAGGAACTGGCGTTGATCGACACCACGACCTACGAGGCGCTCGCTCACCAGGCCGAAGCGAACCTCGCGAAGGCAAAAGCCAATGCGGACAATGCCGAATTGAATCTTAAACGCGCTCAGGAGCTGCGCAAAAGCAATATCGCCTCCCAGAGCGATCTTGACTCGGCCGTCGCTGCCGCGGAGCAAGCACGCGCGGAGGTCAAGGCCGACGAGGCCGCCAACGCCGTGGCGCGGCTGAATTTGCAGCGTTCGCACGTCAAAGCGCCTTTCGACGCCGCTATCGCCGAGCGTATCGCCAGCGCGGGCGATTATCTGAAGGCCGGCGCGCCAATGTTCCGTGCGGTGAATGACAGCGTTTTGAAATTCATTGTGCAGGCGCCCGAAAGTTACGCCGGCAAGGTGCTCAAGGAACAGCAGGTGATTTTTTGGGTGGACGCCTACGGCACGAACCAGATGTTCGAAGGAAGAGTCTATTTGATCAGCCCATCGGTGAACCTGTCCACGCGGGCCTTTCCGTTCGGCGCGCTGGTTGAGAATGCCGACCACCGCCTCAAGGCCAGCACCTACGCGCGGGGACAACTCATCCTCGCGCGCGACGTGCCCACGCCGGTCGTGCCGCTCGACTCGGTCATCACGTTCGCCGGTGTGACCCGGGTTTTCGTGGTCGAAAAAAACGGAGTCGCGCACAGTCGCCAGGTCGAGGTGGGACGGGTCAAAGATGGCCGCCAGCAGGTTTTCTCGGGGCTGAAACCAGGCGAGGCCGTCGCCACCAGCGGCTTGAGCAAACTGCATGAGGGCGTGAAAGTGCGGGTGAGGGAGGCGATGGCAAACAACCAGGCCAATGGCCTCGCGGTCAAAGAATGGCGAAGCCCGAAATCCGAATGAGGAAAGAAATCCGTAGCGCGAAAACCGAACCGCGCCCGGCTGACGGGTCGCCCGCTTTATCATTTGGACCTGGCCATTCTTTCGTCATTCGTCGTTCGTCATTCGTCATTTCCGAAATTCCCGCCCGATGAGCCCGGAGCCGCCAGCGTACCCGCCTGCTTCCGAGGTGTCTGCGCAAGCCACGCGCGGCCTCGGCATCGCCGACCTTTGCATCTCGCGGCCGGTTTTTGCGACGATGATCAATCTGTTCTTCGTCGTGCTCGGCTGGTTTTCGTTCCGGAGCATCGGCGTGGACCAGTTCCCGAACGTCGAACTGCCCATCGTCACCGTCACCACCACGCTGCGCGGCGCGTCGCCGGAGGAAATGGAGACGAGCGTGACCAAGCCGCTGGAGGAAATCATCAACACGGTGCAGGGCATCGACGAGCTGAGCAGCACGACCATCGAGGGCGTCTCGCGCATCACCATTCAGTTCTTCCTCGAACGCAACCGCGACATCGCTGCCCAGGACGTGCGCGACAAGGTGAACACGATTTTGTCGCAACTGCCGCAAGGCACCGACACGCCGATCATCGACAAATTCGATCTCGATGCCGTGCCGGTCATGTCTCTGAGTGTCAGCGCGCCGCGCGATCTGAAGGAGATCACCTACATCGTGGACAGGCAGATCAAGCAGATCCTGGAAACGGTGCCGGACGTCGGCGCGGTGATCATGATCGGTGGCCGCACACGCGCGGTGCAGGTGGCCGTCGATATCGACAAGCTCCGCGCCCGCGGCCTGACGATCGAGGATGTCCGGACGGCGCTGTTGCAGCAGAATCTCGAAGTGCCCGCGGGCCGCGTGGACCAGGGCACGCGCGAACTGGTCGTGCGCACGCTGGGCCGGATGGGCAGTGTCAGGGATTTCAACGACCTTATCATCGCTGCGGTCGGCACGCAGCCCATTCGGCTGAGCGACGTCGCTGCGGTGACTGACTCCGTCGAAGAACCGCGCTCGCTGTCGCGACTCAACGACGTGAACGCCGTCACGCTCGTTGTTCGCAAGCAATCCGGCTCGAACACGGTCAAAGTGATAGACGGGGTGAAAGGGAAGCTGAAGGAGCTGGAGCCGATCATTCCGCGGGATTTCAAAGTGAATATCATCCGCGACCAGTCGCGCTTCATTAAACGCTCGCTGCACGAAGTCAGCTCCCACCTGCTGATGGGCGCGGTGCTGGTGGCGTTGACGGTTTTCTTCTTTCTCCACGACTGGCGCGGCACGGTCATCGCCTCGGTTGCCATTCCCGCTTCGCTCGTTGCCACCTTCGCGTTGATGCGCGCGATGAATTATACGCTCAACAACTTCACGATGCTCGGCATGGTGTTCGCGGTGGGCATCGTGATCGATGATGCCATCGTCGTGCTCGAAAACATTCACCGCACGATGGAGGAAAAGGGCTGGTCGGCGGTCCGGGCCGCCAGTTATGCCACGCGGGAAATCGCCCTCGCCGTCATGGCCACGACGCTGTCGCTGGTGGTGATTTTCCTCCCGCTGGCATTCATGAAGGGCCGCACCGGCATGTTCTTTTCCAGCTATGGCGTGACGGTCGCGTTCGCCATCCTGGTGTCGCTCTTCGTTTCGTTCACGCTCACGCCCATGCTCGCATCGCGTTTCCTCAGGCATACCGACGATGAAAAGATTCGCGCGAAGAAGGCCCATGGCGGCATTCTGCTGCGCTGGCTGTCGGGTCATTATATCGCGGTGCTGCGCTGGAGCCTGCGCCACCGCCGGATCATCGTTTGCGGCGCGGGAGCGTGCGTGCTCTCGCTGTTCCTGCTCGGCAAGCTGACCAAGTTCACTTTCCTGCCGCAGGACGATGCCAGCGAGTTTGAAATCGCGCTGCAAACGCCGGAAGGTTCCACGTTGCAGCGGTCGGCGGACATTTGCGACGAAATCGAACAAAGGTTGAAGGCCGTTCGCATCGACGGGCAGCAGGCCATCACCGACACGCTGGCGACAATCGGCGAAACGTCCGGCCGCGTGGGCAAGGCCGAGGGCGACGTGACGCTCGCCACGATTTACTGTCGCTTGCCCGATCTGGGCGGGTTCTGGTCAACGTTGCTCGGCCGGACGCGCCGGTGGTCACAATTTCAGGTCATGACCCTGGCCCGCCGCGCTTTGGCCGACTATCCCGATGTGCGTTCCAGCGTGCAGTTGATTTCCAACATCAGCACTGGCGGCCGCAACTCCGATTTGTCGTTCAACCTGCTGGGCCCGGACCTCGACAAGCTTTCTGAATACTCGGACGGGATCATCCGGCGATTGAGCTCCAACAAAGGCATCGTGGACGTGGACACGACGCTGTCGAATCGCAAACCGGAATTGCAGGTGCAGATTGACCGGCCCAAAGCCGCGCATTTCGGGTTGCGCGTGAGCGACATCGCCAGAGGCGCTGGGCGAAGTCATGGTGCGTGCGGGCACGGGCAGCCGCTTCCCGCTCTCGACCAACGCCAACGCTTCCGAAGCGTCGCTGGTGCAGCTCGCGAATTTCGTGAAACTGGAAGAGGCGCGTGGGCCGAATCAAATCGACCGTTTCCAACGCCAGCGGAAAGTCACCATCGTCGGCAACCTCGCCCCCGGATATCCGCTCGCCGACGCGGTGCAAAACGTCAAAGACGTCCTCAAGGAAATAAA
This sequence comes from Verrucomicrobiota bacterium, assembly GCA_003218935.1. Classification (GTDB taxonomy): domain Bacteria; phylum Verrucomicrobiota; class Verrucomicrobiia; order Limisphaerales; family AV2; genus AV2. The sequence continues at coordinate 1,693 of QHPA01000299.1, read as the reverse complement.
CCTTCCTCCGGAGTATCAGGTCATTTTCACCGGTCGGGCCAAACAATTGGTCGAGACGTTCCAGAATTTTCTCATCGCGTTCGGCCTGGCCATGATTTTCATGTACATGATTCTGGCGGCGCAGTTCGAGCATTTCGTTCACCCGGTCTCCATTCTGCTGGCGGTGCCGCTTTCGTTGCCGTTCGCGCTGATCACGATGATTGCGTTGCGCGAGCCGCTGAATATTTACGCGATTTTCGGATTGTTCATGCTTTTCGGCATCGTGAAGAAGAACGGCATTTTGCAGATCGATTACACGAACACGCTTCGTGCCCGCGGCCTGGACCGTGAGGAGGCGATTCTGCAGGCCAATCGCACGCGGCTGCGCCCGATTCTGATGACCACGATGATGCTGGTGGCCTCGATGATCCCGATTGCGCTGGGCACCGGGCCGGGCTCCGGGGGCCGCGCTTCAATGGCCAAGGTCATCATCGGCGGACAGATGCTGTGCCTGCTGTTGACGCTGCTGGTCACACCCATCAGTTACTCCATTTTCGATGATTGGGGCGCCGGGAGATTCTTCCTTATGCGCCGTCGCGCGAACAAAAAGGGCGCGGTCTCCGCCAGCGCGGCGCCTGTTTCGGTGCCGGTACCGACGCGCTAAAGCGTCTTTTACTCGGAAAATTATTTTTGACAATTGTTGCAGCCCTTCCCGGAATTTGTGGGGCAGGCGGTTCTGGTTTCTATTAGCTGCCGATGAAAACGGACAAATCGACTCTGGTTGAAGAACAGGAGCAGGTCTTTGGCGCGGTCGAAGCGACAAAATCAGCCGACCAGAAGCCAAAACCGAAGGCGTTGTGGCTCCTCCGGGCGGCAACCCTTGGGCTCGGCGTCCTTTGGTATCTCGGGTTGAGCTACCTCGCCGACACGTTGACGCACGAGTCAACCGATGACGCGTTCATCGATGGCCACATTGTTTCCATCGCTCCAAAAGTCTCCGGCCAGGTTTCCGCGGTTCACGTGACGGACAATCAGCTCGTGAAAAAAGGTGACCTGCTCGTCGAGATCGACCCGCGTGACTACGAAATGCGAGTGGAGCAAAAGCGCGCCTCGGCGCAGACGAGCGACGCCAATTACAAAACCGTCGTCAGCGCGTTTGAACTGATGCAAGCCAAAGTGACGACCGCCGAAGCGAGCGAAAGGCAGGCCCGCGCCCAGGCCGAAGCGTCGCAAGCCGTCGCCGCGCGCGCGGCAGCCGACTTGAAACGCAGCCAGCAACTGGTCAAAGAAGGGGCGATTTCGCAGCAGGAATTTGACAACGCGCAGGCCGCCGCCAGGGAAGCGGGCGCCAAATGGAACGCCGACGAACAGAACGCGCTCGAAGAGGCTTCCAAGGTTGAGGAAGCGAAAGCGCAGTTGTCCGCGGCGAAGACGGTGGTGGAGATGGCCAGGGCGCAGATCAAACAGTCGCAGACCGACGTCAGCGCGGCGGAACTGGATTTGTCCTACGCCAAAATCTTCGCGCCGTGCGACGGCCAGGTGACGCGCAAAATGGCGGAAGCCGGCGCCTACGCGCAATCGGGGCAGACGTTATTGGCGATTGTGCCGAAGGAGGTCTGGGTCACCGCCAATTTCAAGGAAACGCAATTGACGCACCTGCAGGCAGGTCAGCTTGTGAACATCGAAATTGAGGCGTTCCCAGGACGGCCGTTTC
>QHPA01000298.1 GCA_003218935.1 Verrucomicrobiota bacterium | reverse complement strand
ACCCCGATGGCATCCACGTAATCGCCTTGCGCGAAAATATTCACACCCACGACATCGCCCGGTTTCACGTCCACGGAAAAACTGCGGAACTCGCGAACGCGCTTCACCGGCGAAACGTTGAACTTTTTCAGATGGCCGTTCAACGGCTTGGTCAGCCGCGACTCCTTCTGGTCACCAAAGCCGAGCTGTACCGCCTGGTAGCCGTCGGTCTCGACCGTTTTGCATTGGATCACGCGATTGGGACCGGCCAACACGACCGTGACGGGAACAATATTCCCCTGCGCGTCGTAAACGCGCGTCTGCCCAAGTTTTTTTCCGATTAAACCCAGCATAGTCAGGAATGGAGTGGCGGCGTGAGGGAGGGCTGGAGGGCAAGACTCCAGCCCTCCCTCACTCCCTCACTCCGTTTGCTCGTTTGCGGCTTCATCGCCTAAATCTTGATAGTGATATCGACACCCGCCGGCAGATTCAATTTCTTGAGCTCATCGACCGTCTTGGCCGTGGGGTCGATGATGTCCAGCAACCGCTTGTGCGTGCGTTGCTCGAAGGTTTCGTGAGATTTCTTGTCCGCGTGCGGCGAACGGCCGACGGTGAACCGCTCGATCCGGGTCGGCAATGGAATCGGGCCGGCCACGCGCGCGCCGGTGCGCTTGACCGTCTCCACGATTTCATGAGCCGACTGGTCAATGACCCGGTGGTCGTAAGCCTTCAGTCGAATGCGAATGCGTTGTCCAGCCATACAAAGAACAAGTAGCCAGGTCTTTCTTTTAACTGCGGGGCGGTTGTTTCGATTTCGCCGAATCCAAAATGGTGTTCAATATGCTCGAGGGTACCTGCTCGAACGTGAGCGGCTCCATCGAATAAGAGGCCCGGCCTTTCGACAGCGAACGGATGGCTGTCGCATACCCGAACATCTCCGCCAGCGGAACCTCGGCGTTCAGGATGGTTTGCCCGCTCTTCGCTTCGATGCCGGTAATCGTGCCACGACGGCGGTTAATGTCACCCAGCAAATCACCCTGATATTCGTCCGGTGTCGTGACTTCCACTTTCATGATCGGCTCGAGCAGGATCGGGTTCGCCTTCTTGAACGCGTCCTTCAGCGCAAAGATGCCGGCCATCTTGAACGCCAGTTCGTTCGAGTCCACTTCGTGGAACGTTCCGTCAACGACCTGCGCCTTAAGGTCGATCACCTGGTATCCGGCGTAAACGCCGCCGCGAATGGCTTCCTCAATTCCGTCAATCACCGCGGGGATGTACTCCCTCGGAATCGCGCCACCGACAATCTTGTTTTCGATTTCAACGCCTTTGCCCTTTTCATTCGGCTGGATCTGGATGATGGCGTGACCGTATTGCCCGCGACCACCCGATTGCCGGATAAACTTGCCTTCGCCTTCGGCGGGTTTGGTGATGGTTTCGCGATACGCAATTTGCGGCGCGCCCGCATTGGCCTCGACCTTGAACTCGCGAAACAGGCGGTCCCGGATGATTTCCAGGTGCAGTTCACCCATGCCCGCGATGATGAGCTGGCCGGTTTCTTCATTGGTGAAACAGCGAAACGTCGGGTCTTCCTCCGCCAGGCGCTGCAAACCTTCCCCCATCTTGTCACGATCAGCCTTCGTCTTCGGTTCGATCGCCATGCTGATCACCGGCTCGGGGAACGTCGGCGGTTCGAGCATGACATCAAAATCTTCGTCGCACAGCGTGTCGCCAGTCCAGATGTTACGCAGGCCGACGAGCGCGGCGATGTCCCCTGAGAAAACCTGATCCACGTCCTTGCGCTCGCTGCCCTGAATCATCATCAGGCGGCTGACACGCTCGCGTTTGCGCGAACGCGGATTGTAAATCGTTTCGCCTTTCTTGAGCGTGCCCGAGTAGACGCGGAAGAACACCAGTTTGCCGGCATAAGTATCGGTCCAAAGCTTGAAGGCGAGGGAGCAAAACTTGTTGTTGTCGTCAGCTTCCACCCTGACCACATTATCGGTGCCCGGCTCGGTGCCTTCAGCGGCGGGAATGTCCAGCGGGCTGGGAAGATAATCCACCACCGCATCGATCAACGGTTGCACGCCCTTCTTCTTGAATGCGGAGCCACACAACACCGGGACCAACTCGATCTTGCAGGTCAGACGGCGGATGGCTGCCTTGAGCACCAGGGGTTCGATGGGCCTCTCCTCGATTACCAGCTCGGCAATCGCGTCATCCTTGTTCGAGACTGCGTCGATCAATTCTGTCAGCGCGATCTTCGCCTTATCCTTCAGGTGATCGGGAATCTCCTTCACCTCATACTTCAGTCCTTCGTTGACGACATCGCCTGCGCCCCAGACAATTGCCTTCTGGTTCACCACGTCGATAACGCCTTCAAATTTGTCTTCGGCGCCGATCGGGAGGTAAACCGGGTAAGCGTACGCCCCGAGTTTTTTCCGCATGTCGTTCAGGGCGTTCTCGAAGTTCGCGCCGGTGCGGTCCATTTTGTTGACGAAGGCGATGCGCGGGACTTTATATTTCGTCGCCTGACGCCAGACCGTTTCGGATTGAGGTTGCACGCCCGCAACACCGCAGAAAACAGCCACCGCGCCATCCAGCACGCGCATGGAGCGCTCGACTTCAGCGGTGAAGTCCACGTGGCCCGGCGTGTCAATGATGTTGATGCGATGGGCGATGCCGGCAAAGGATTTGGCCAGTCCCTCTTCTTTCTTCTGCGTCCAGAAACAGGTCACCGCCGCGGAAGTAATCGTAATACCACGCTCTCTCTCTTGCTCCATCCAGTCCGTCACGGTATTGCCGTCATCGACATCGCCAATCTTGTGGATGAGACCGGTGTAAAAGAGAATGCGCTCGGTGGTCGTCGTTTTGCCGGCATCGATGTGCGCCGCAATCCCGATGTTGCGGGTACATTCCATCGGGTACTGCCGCTTCGGCGAGTTCACTGATTTCGGTTTGTCCATTACTGCTTGCATGTAAACTTTCGGAGAACAAAAACGCCCCGATTTGCTTCGGCCTTCGGGGCGCGTCCTGGGCTGCTGTTAGCTACCAGCGAAAATGCGCAAATGCTTTATTGGCCTGCGCCATCTTGTGCACTTCATCGCGCTTGCGGATGGCGTTGCCCTGCCCCTGATACGCGTCCAGGATCTCCGCCGCCAGGGCTTCCCTCATCGGAATGCCCTTGCGCGCGTCCGCCAGGTCAACCAGCCAGCGCATCGCCAGCGAGAGTTGACGGTCGCCGGGCACTTCCAAGGGCACCTGATACGTGGCACCGCCGACGCGGCGGGCCTTAACCTCCAAACGCGGCCTCACGTTGTCCACTGCTCGCTGCAGGATTTCCAGCGGGTTGGCGTTCGGATTCTTTCCCGCAATCTCATCGAACGCGCTGTACACGATGCGCTGGGCCAGGCTTTTCTTGCCGCAGTCCATGACCGTGCTGACGAGGCGCGACACCAGCGTGCTGTGGAATTTGGAATCTTCCACCAGCGGCCGCTTCACTGCTTGACGACGTCGAGACATGCGATCGTTAAGTCGTTAAATTGTTAAATCGTCACGAGCGGAATGATTTCATTACTTCGCCGCCACCGCAGGCGCCGGGGCTGCCGGAGCCGCCGGGACCGGCGCCGGCTTGCCTTCCTTCGGACGTTTCACGCCGTATTTCGAGCGGCTGACACGCCGCTTTTCCACTCCGGCGGCGTCGAGCGTGCCGCGCACGATATGATAACGGACACCTGGCAAATCCTTCACACGTCCGCCGCGCACGAGCACGATCGAATGCTCCTGCAACAGGTGCCCCTCATCGGGGATGTAAGCGATGACTTCATAGCCATTCGTCAAACGGACCTTCGCCACTTTGCGCATCGCCGAATTCGGCTTCTTGGGCGTGCGCGTCATCACCTGCAGGCACACGCCCCGGCGAAACGGCGCCCCTTCCAGGGCCGGCGACTTGGACTTAAACTTCAATTTGTTGCGACCTCGACGGACGAGTTGGTTGATTGTCGGCATCGCAAATGATCGGTTGTTAAGCCCGGTTTCGCTGTTTCCCGCGCCCTTCGGGCAAACGGAATGCGGATGATAGCAAAGGACTTTTCCGTTGCAACAAGTATTTGGTTTCTTTCGCGCGCCAGTTCCTTACGCGTCAACTGGCCAAAGGTTCGGTCGCCAGCGGCGCCGACTCCTCGGCCGGCAACGGCTCCACCAGCGGCTTCAACGCCACTTTGCGATGCAGGTCGAACCCGGTGCCCGCCGGAATGATGTGGCCCATGATGACGTTTTCCTTGAAGCCGCGCAGGTAGTCCACCTTGCCCATGCTGGCCGCTTCGGTCAGCACACGCGTGGTGTCCTGGAACGACGCGGCGCTGAGGAAGCTCTCGGTTTCGAGCGAAGCCTTCGTGATGCCGAGCAACACCGGCTGCGCTTCGGCGGGTTTGCCGCCCATTTTTTCGACGCGCTCGTTCTCCGTCTCGAACGCGATCTTGTCCACCTGCTCGCCCCACAGGAACGTTGTGTCACCCGGCTCCGTGATGCGCACCTTGCGCAACATCTGGCGCACAATGATCTCAATGTGCTTGTCGTTAATGGTCACGCCTTGCAGCCGATAAACTTCCTGCACTTCGTTCACCAGATGCTCCTGCAATTCCTGCGGACCGCAGACATCGAGAATCTCATGCGGCACGATCGGGCCTTCCGTCAACTGCTGGCCCTTCTTCACGTAATCGCCTTTGAAAACAATAACGTGCTTGCCGATTGGAATGAGGTGTTCCTCTTCGACACCGGTCTGGGGGTCCTTGATGAGAATGCAGCGCTTGCCGCGCACGCTCGGACCGAAATCCACCACGCCGTCAATCTTCGAAATCTCGGCGGCGTCCTTCGGACGGCGCGCCTCGAACAATTCCGCCACGCGCGGCAGACCGCCGGTGATGTCTTTGGTCTTCGAAGTTTTCCGCGGCGTCTTCGCGAGCAATGTGCCGGCCACGATCTTGTCACCGGCGCCG
>QHPA01000297.1 GCA_003218935.1 Verrucomicrobiota bacterium | reverse complement strand
CGAGACCGTGGAGGACGTCGCTGAGCGCGTGAGCCGCTGCCTGGAACACGCGCCCGCCGAACGATTGTCGTTCGCGCCGGACTGCGGCCTGAGCCAGACCGCGCGTTGGGCGGCGAAACAGAAATTGAAAAATATGGTTGAAGGGGTGAAGAAGGTCCGGGACGAGTTGAAGCTCTCGAAGGTATGAACGCCCGTTTAAGAAGTAGCAGCCGACGTGAGTCCCCATGAAGCAATTCCACACCAAAGGGCGTGAAAATTCCGGTAAACTGTGCGTGCTTCCCTCCTCTCCTGGGGGAGAGGGCCGGAGTGAGGGCGAGCGTTTCCTCCAATCCCATTTTCGGAGTAGGAGGCTCAAACTGCCGGGAACCGGGACGCGAGACCCTTCGCAGAAAAGTCAGAGCCTCGTCACCTCGGCTGCTGCCGAAAGCGGGGATTTTAACGGCCTGCTGACGTCGCCTGGCAGGAGAGAAAGTGGGCAGGTGTGAAAGTGAGAAAAACATGGATCGTCGTCGCATCGGTCGCGGTGATCGTGTTCGTTGCCTGGTATCGCGGTTGGTTTTCTGGCGAACCGACCTATCACGGCAAGACGGTAACACAGTGGCTTGACGCGATGGGGTATGCAAACGGCTCCTTCGTTCCAGGTGAGCCGGGCACCGATCCTGCATTGCAGGCGGTTAAAGCCATCGGACGGGCGGCGGTGCCGGTTTGTGTTAGCCACCTCTAGACCGGTCGTGAGCCTTCTCCGTTGCGGCGGCGATGGCTCATGGCTCGCGCGGCAGTTGCAGGTCGTTTCAAGAGCCAGCGGACCGTGCAGGTCTGGCCGCCGAGGTTTCCCGACAACAAGGTCAAACGCTGGACCTGCGCGACAGCGGCTTTGATTTGCCTTGGGCCGGACCGCGGGGCCGGCGTCCCGAAAATTATCGAGACGATGCTCGCCGCCCCGCTTGCGCGCCCGGCTGCCGCCAACGCATTTTTTTTGACCGGGACCAATGAGCCTTCGACGTTACCCGCATTGCTTGCGGGCCTGAAAGATTCCCGCCTTCCCGTGCGCCAGTTTTGCGCCGAAGCTGTTTTTCGCATGGCACCGTGGGTCCCCCCGACGGTGGTCTCGACATTGACAAATGCGGTCAGCGATCCCGATCCGATGGTGAGGGCGTACGTGATCGGGACCCTGGGTTCCGCCCTTACAAATTCGCCCGATGCCAACACACGTTTGGCCTCTGTTCGAGCTTTGGATGATTTGGGGGCGACGGCTTCTGCGGTCATTGACGCGCTGGCTCGAGCGAAATCAGACGGAGATCGGTTCGTCGCGGCGCAAGCCATCACGACTTTTGATCGGCTGAAGAAAGTGCACGAGGACAGGAGCGAATGATCAAACCGGCTCTTCAGAGCGGCACCTTCCTTGCCGACGTTTTGGCGGCGCGCGAGGACTTCGGGCGCTTCCATCTCTGGTGGCTCGGCCAAAGCGGCTTCCTGCTGCAATGGCAGGGAAAGCATCTGCTGTTCGATCCGTATCTGTCCGATTCGCTGACGAAGAAGTATGCGAACACTGACAAGCCGCACGTGCGAATGACCGAACGTGTGGTCGCGCCGGAGCAATTGAATTTCATCGATGTGGTCACTTCGAGCCACAACCATACCGACCATCTCGACGCGGAGACGTTGATTCCGCTGCTGCGCGCGAATCCGAAGATGGAACTGGTGATTCCCGAAGCGAACCGCGAATTCGTGGTGGATCGACTGAAAACACCGATCGAAATGCCGCGCGGGTTGGATGCCGGCCAGTTCACAACGGCCGGGGGCTTCAAGATTCACGCGGTGCCGGCGGCGCACGAGCGGTTGGAGAAAGACGCCAACGGCCGACATAAGTTTCTCGGGTATGTCGTCGAGTTCGGCGGCCGGCGCGTGTATCATAGCGGGGACACCGTGCTTTACGACGGCATAGTCGAATGGTTGCGGCGCTGGCCGATTGACGTGGCGCTGCTGCCGATCAACGGCCGTCTGCCGGAACGGCGCGTGGATGGAAATTTATGGGGACGGGAGGCGGCGCAACTGGGGAAGGACATCGGCGCCCGGCTGGTCATTCCGTGTCATTACGAAATGTTCGAGTTCAACACGGCCACGCCGGACGAATTCGTGACCGGGTGCAAGCATCTGGACCAGCTCCATCATGTGTTGCGCGCGGGCGAGCGCTGGAGCAGCGCGGAGTTGAAGTGAACGGGTGCGATTTATCGGCCAAACCTGTGTGACGTTTCCACTCCTGACCGGTCGAACCGTCGATGAACCTTCGCCCAGGCAGAGCGCCGCGGCAGCGCACGCACCGTCGCCTCCCGGACCGCGCAGACGAAGGGTGTAGTCGCTCAGGAGCGCGGCTCTGTGAGCCGCAGCACAATTGGAGCTCATGCGTCGCCTGGCTGTTCCAACGTCCCGGTCCAGGAGAAGCCGCTGCGGGTCGCAGACCCGCGGTCCGCGAATCTGCCGACCGACACCTTGGATTACACGCGCACAGGCGCATCTTTCTTTGCAATGTCAATGTTAGTGGCACGGGTGTCCCGCCCGTGAGTTTCTGGTTTGGAACAAACGGGCGGGACGCCCGTGCCACTAGCCGCCCATGCGCCCAGCAAGAAACTGAGATGCGCCCACGCGCACGCGAAACGTAACTTGACATTCTCGAGCCGTTTGCCCAAGCTCATGCTGTCCTGAGACCCGACCAGCTTCAGCCAACACCCACATGGAAAATGTGCCTCCATCCATCCCCGCGGAAAAGATCCAACGCCCTTCCAGTTCGCTTGCCGGACGGTTGTTGAACGTTTTTGCCGCGCCGGGCGACGTGTTCGACGGGTTGAAAACTGCGAACTCGTCGGTCGCCAACTGGTTGGTGCCAATTCTGATCGTGATGCTGGTGACCATTACGTCGTTTGTGGTGACGTTGTCCCAGCCGACGATCAAACAGCAAATTGTCGAAATGCAGGAGAAAGCGATCGACCAGCAGGTGGCCGCGGGCAAGATCAAACCCGACCAGGCGAAGGCGTTCAAAGAGCAAATGGCCGCGGTGCCGCCGTGGGTCATGCAACTTCTTGGCGTCGTGCAAGGCGTCGTTGCCGGTTTCTGCGGAACGTTCTGGTGGGCCCTGGTCGTGTGGCTGCTGGGCAAGCTGGCCCTCAAGTCAGAGTTTCCTTTTCTGAAAGCGCTGGAAGTCTCCGGCTTGACCATGATGATCTTCGCATTAAGCGTGGTAATCACGACGCTGTTGATTGTGATTCTGGGCAACCTCATGGCCCGACCGGCGTTGTCCGTTTTCGTCAGCGAATTTAACCCGACCAGCAAACTTCATCTGCTGCTCGGATCGGTGAATTTGTTTTATCTCTGGTCCACAGCCGTGTTGTCCCTGGCTCTGTCCAAGCTGAGCGGAGTGCAGTTTGGAAAGGCGGCCGTGTGGATGTTCGGCTTTTGGGTCGCGTCGCGCGTTGTTTTCGTGGCTATTGGGCTCGGGGGATTCGTGCTGTGAAGCGCGTGGCCTGTAATTTTTGAATCAACCTTGTAACAGGCCAGGATTGACGATTTATGCAAAATCAGTCGCGGTGGACTCTGTTTATTTGAAACAAATCGCAAAGACGAAGTGTCCTTAAGGGAACGCACATGGCTAACCCGCACAGCAAAAAGCGCAGGAAGATCATCGTTTTCTCGGTGATTGGCCTGCTCGTCGCGGGATTGACGCTGGCGGCGATTTTCAAGAAACGCGAGCCGGTGATCACGATTCAAACCGAGAAGGTCGCGCACCGGAACATCACCGAGATCGTCGTCGCCAACGGGAAAATTCAGCCGGTGCTGCAGGTAAAGATCAGTCCCGAGGTGAGCGGCGAGATCATCGAGTTGCCGGTCAAGGAGGGTGAGTTGGTGAAGAAAGGCGATCTGCTGGTGAAAATCAAGCCGGACACCTATATCGCCAACGTAAGGTCCGCCGAGGCCCAATACATGGCCGCCGCCTCCGGCAAGGATTTGGCGGAGGCCAGCATGAAAAAGGCCGAATTGGAATTCAAACGGCACGACGAGCTGTTCCGCGGCAGGTTGGAATCCGAGTCCACCTTCCTTGAATTCAAAACGGGATTAGAAGTGGCTCAAGCTCAGTACCAATCGTCGGTTCATCAGGTGGACGTGGCCAAGGCATCGCTGGATCGAATCAAGGAAGAGCTGGCCAAAACCACCATCGTCTCGCCGCTGGACGGCACCGTGAGCAAATTAAATTCGCGACTCGGCGAGCGCGTGGTCGGCACGGCGATGATGACCGGCACCGAAATCATGATTGTATCCGACTTGAACGAAATGGAAGCGCGCGTGGACATCGGGGAGATCGATGTCGTGCTTATCAAGCCGGGACAAAAAGCGCGCCTCGAAGTGGACGCATTTCGCGACCGCAAGTTCAAAGGAACGGTCACGGAAATTGCCAATTCGTCAAAGGACTCCGGCCTTGGCAGCGGCGGTGGCGGCGGACAGTCGCAAGAAGCGACCAAGTTCGAAGTGAGAATCCGCGTCGATGAACAGGAGAATTTCCGACCGGGCATGTCGGTGACGTCGGAGATTGAAACACGCTACCGCACCAACGTTCTGTCCGTTCCAATCCAAAGTGTGACCACGCGTTTGCCCAAGGAACCTTCCGGCAAAGACGCGACCACGAACACCGTCACACTGGCTGAAAACACTTCCGGTTCGGTGATGGCCGCGGATGCCGCGCCCGCGAGCGGAACCAGCACGAACAAAGCGGACAAGAAACGCAGCGAACCGCCCAAACCGGTCGAAGTGGTTTTTCTTGAGGAGGTCGATCACGCCAGGATGGTGCCCGTCAAACGAGGCATCGCCGATGACTCTTACGTGGAAATTGTCGAAGGGCTGAAGGAAGGCCAGGAAGTCGTTTCCGGCGGTTACAAGGCTATCAGCCGCGAACTGGAAGACAGCAAGAAAATCCGCAAAGGTAAACCGGAGGGGGACAAGGAGAAGGAGAAGAAGTGAAGACGGACGGAGCAACGGACCGAGGGGTCCTTCGGAACTCCGACGGAATGATATATCGGCGCATGAAACACCAACCACCAAAATCCAAACACCAAAGAAATCCAAAACAACCAATTCCCAGTGAGGTCCGGCCGGGGACTCGCCTTTCACAGTCAGCGCCGCGAGCTTGTCCCGGCCGGCTGAGCGGAAGCGCCTCTGCGCCGGGCAGGAACGTTTTGGGATTTGGAGTTTGGAGTTTTTTTGGTGTTTGGAGTTTGGGTTTTGGGGATTGTCCCGCAGGTCTATTTCACCGGTTTAACCGGGCAACCAGCAGTTGGAGTGCTGCGGTAACCGGGAGCGCCGTCGCCTCACCATCCGATCACCCCTTTTTCTTGTGAGCCTGATCCGCCTCCAGGAAATCTCCCGGCAATACCAGATGGGCGCGGAAATCATCCACGCCTTGCGCGAGGTGTCGCTGGAAATCGAGCGCGGAGAATATGTGGCCATCATGGGGCCGTCCGGTTCGGGCAAATCGACTTTGATGAATCTCCTGGGTTGTCTGGACACCGCGACTTCGGGCCTGTACGAGTTGAACGGTGTTAACGTCAGCGAGATGGATGACAACCAACTCGCCGGGATTCGGAACAAGGAAATCGGTTTCGTTTTCCAGACGTTCAACCTCCTGCCGCGCGCCAACGCGCTGCGCAACGTCGAACTGCCGCTGATTTATGCCGGCCTCGCCAACGAGGAACGCAAACGAATGGCGCTCGAGGCCCTGACACAGGTCGGTCTGGCCGACCGCATCCACCATAAGCCCAACGAGCTTTCCGGCGGGCAACGACAGCGCGTCGCCGTCGCCCGCGCGCTCGTCACCGACCCGTCCATCATTCTGGCCGACGAACCGACCGGCAATCTCGATTCCAAAACAGGCGAGGAAATCATGGCACTCTTCGAGACGCTGTCGCAGAAGGGCAACACCATCATCGTCGTCACCCACGAGGAGAACGTCGCTCAGCACGCCCGTCGCGTCTTGCGCATTCGCGACGGATTGATCGCGGGCGATGAACGGGTGGAGAGAAAGCTCGCGGCGGTCGCCGTGTCATGAACTTTTACACCGAAGTCAAAGAGGGGTTGTTCATCGCCTGGGACGCCATCCGCGCGAACAAGCTGCGGTCCATCCTCACGACCCTCGGCATCGTTATCGGTGTCGTGACCGTGACCTTGATGGGCACGGCGATTGACGGCTTGAATCGCGCGTTTCTGCGCAGCATTTCCATGCTGGGCGCCGATGTTCTGTACGTGTCGCGCACCTCCTGGTTCATTGATTCCTACGAAGAATGGCTGAAAGTGCGTGATCGCCACGACATTACCCTGGCGCAAGTGCGCGAACTGGAAAAGCAGATGACCCTGGCGCGCGCGATTGCGCCCTTCGTTGATTCCCGCCGCCCGGTGAAATACAAAAATCGCAACTCCAGCAGTGTGACCGTCATCGGCACGACCGAGCAGTTCCAATTCACGAGCGGTTCCGCGGTGGCACAGGGACGTTTCCTCACGGCCGAGGAAGCGGACGGCGGACGTCCGGTCTGCGTGATCGGCTTCGATGTCGCCACCAATCTGTTCCAACTAGGACCTGCGCTGGGCAACAAAATCAAAGTCGGCCAGCAGGATTTCGAAGTCGTCGGCGTGCTGGAGAAGCAGGGAAATTTTCTCGGCCACTTCAACCTCGACAATCAGGTCATCATTCCCGTGAAGCAGTTTCTGAGCGGAATATGGCACGACCCCGACTTTGAGATCCAGGTGAAGGTGGCGGACTTGAAAAGCCTGGAGGACGCGAAGGAGGAACTGCGCGGTGTCATGCGCAAAATCCGCCATGTTCCGCCGGGCAAAGAGGACGATTTTGCGATCAACCAGCAGGAGAACTTCATCAGCACGTTCAACCGCGTGGCCGGCACGATCGCCACCGCGGGGCTGTTCATCACGGGACTGTCGTTGTTCGTGGGCGGCATTGGCATCATGAATATCATGTTT
>QHPA01000296.1 GCA_003218935.1 Verrucomicrobiota bacterium | reverse complement strand
TCCTCTACGTCGCGCCGGAGCGGCTGATGCTTTCCGGGTTTCTGGCCGATTTGCAGAAGTGGGACGTGAACCTGCTCGCCATTGACGAGGCGCATTGTATCAGCGAATGGGGTCATGACTTTCGCCCGGAATATCGGCAGCTCGCGCAGTTGCGCGACTTGATTCCAAATGCGCCGATGATGGCGCTCACGGCCACGGCTACCGGGCGCGTTCGCGCGGACATCATCCGGTTGCTCCAACTGCGCGAGCCGGGTTGTTACGTCGCGAGCTTCAACCGGCCCAACCTCACCTACCGCGTCGCGGCGAAAGCCCGACCCTACGAACAAACGCTCTCGTTCATTCGCGCGCGTCCGAACGAGAGCGGAATCGTTTACTGCCAGAGCCGCAAGACGGCCGAGAGCGTCGCCGCGAGGCTGACCGCCGATGGCGTGAAGGCCGCGCCGTATCACGCCGGCATGGAGTCCGGCGACCGCGGCCGCAATCAGGAGCTGTTCCTGCGCGATGAGGTCCGGGTGATTTGCGCCACCATCGCGTTCGGCATGGGCATCAACAAACCGAACGTGCGCTTCGTGGTTCATTACGATCTGCCGAAAAACATCGAGGGTTACTACCAGGAAACGGGCCGCGCCGGCCGCGACGGTTTGCCGGGTGAATGTCTGCTGCTCTTCAGCGCCGGGGATGTCGTCAAGCAGACGCAGTTCATCGAGGAAAGGACCGACGCGCAAGAGCAGCGGATCGCCCGCCAGCAATTGCAGCAGATGGTGCATTACGCGGAAATTCCGACCTGCCGGCGGGGCGCCTTGCTCGAATATTTCGGCGAGACGTTTCCGGAAAGCAACTGCGGCGGGTGCGACAACTGCCTGTCGCCCCGCGAGACCTGGGACGGCACGCTCGCCGCGCAAAAATTTCTATCGTGCGTTTATCGCATCCGTGAAAAGAGCGGCTTCAACCTCGGTCTGAATCACGCCATCGAGGTGCTCACCGGCGCCGACACGGAAAAAGTCCGCAAATGGCGGCACGACAAACTCTCCACCTACGGCATCGGCAGGGAACACACCCGGAGCGAGTGGCAGACCATAGCTCGGGAGCTGATACGGCTGGGTTATGTGCGACAATCAACCGACCGCTACGCCGTGGTCGAACTGACGCCGGCAGGCCGCGCGGCCTTGTCGCAACGCAAGACCGTCGCGCTGACCAAACCGGTCGCCGCGCCGGAGCTGCAGCAACATCGCGCCGGCGAAATTGCGTGCGACGAAGTGTTGTTCGAGAGGTTGCGGAAGCTGCGCAAACGACTCGCCGACGAACAGGCCGTGCCGCCCTACATCATTTTCTCGGACGTATCGCTGCGGCAAATGGCGCGGCAATATCCGACGAACGAACGCGAGTTCGCGCGAATCAGCGGCGTGGGCGAAAGGAAATTGCAGGAGTTCGGCGCTGTTTTCCTGGCGGAAATCGCCGCGCATTTGCAGACGAATCCGCGGCAGATGTTTGCCGACAATTCCTTCGACGCGCCGCACCCGACGCCGCGGCCCTGCCTCGGCCAGTCCGCCCGCGAGACATTGCGGCGATTTCAAGACGGGCAATCCGTCGGGCAAATCGCGCGAGAACGCGGTCTCGTATCCGGCACGATCTACAGCCATCTGGCCGAATCGATCGAGGCGGGCGAGCGGTTGGATTTGCGCGTGTTTCTTGCGGCGGACGAGCAAAAAGAAATCGAAACGGTGTTCGCGGAAGTGGGTTTTGGCAGTCTCGGCGCAGTCCGCGAACGGTTGGGCGGGCGATACGATTACGGCGTGTTGAGGATTGTTCGCGCGGCGAAGCAGGCGGAGAACAAGTAGCGGCCGGCTTCGGACCTGCCAGCCAGGCTTCCAGCCTGGCGCAAAGAGTCGGGAATAAATCGAGTCTTCCATGGTGTCTCTCGAACCAATGTTTCTTTCCGGGCAGTCCAAGGTAGGGCAGGCGTCTCGCCTGCCCCGCTGGGACGCCAGTCCGAGCGCGCGAATTCGAAGACCCGGCTGATCACTTTCCAGGGATGCCCGCCGAGATCGCTCGATCCAACGAAGCCAGTTGCCCTGCTGGGCAGGCGGGACGCCTGCCCTACCTTTCTACTGCCTGCTTACGGCTAAGGCGTCGCCGGCAACGCGATGACTGAAACGCCATAAACCCCAAGCGGCAGCCAGAGGCCACGGTCGAGCGCGCCGTCCGCTTTGTTCAAATCAAACCAGACGCAGCCGGGCGGATCGCTGGTGACGAGCAACGCGGGCGCAGTCGGATCGGTCACGTTGAACAGGCTGACCTGGTTTCCGATTTGAGCGGCGAGCAGATCGCCAAAATTGGCTAAATTTTGCGCCGCGCCGGACAATTCGGTCTTGCCGAGTTGCGTGAACTTGCCGGCGCTCGATAATGACCAGGTTTCCAGCAGATTCTTCACGGTGGTGGTCTCCGACGGATGACCGACGAAGATGGCGTCGCCGTTGACCAGCACCGGGTGCGGCCAGTAGCTGGAGAGCTTCAGCGAGTCGATGAGGTGCGCTTCAACGCCGTCGTACGCGCTGGCGTCGAGGTATTCCGTGCCATCCCACCACCAGTTCGTCGCATTGGTCCAGTGCTCACCGACGGTGTAGAGCAGGTCGCCGGCATGAGCGACGCCTTTGAGTGAGCCGGGGATGTTCACCGGCTTGCGCACAGCAGGGTTCGCCGCGTCGGCGTAATCCACGACGTCGAGGTACCAGCGTTGGACCCAGTAATCGACCGGCGGCGAGTTGGTGTCCTTGCCGTCAGTCACAACAGGCGGGAAAGCTTCCACCGCTTCGTGGCTCAGAAAAACCAAACCATTTACGGTGTAGGCGGGGCTGAAATTCCACCAGGCGTTCTTGGCGAGATTCACGTCGGAAAGAAACTTCGGCGCAGCCGCATCCCCTACGTCGAACGCGATCAGGCGTCCGCCGTTGTTGCCCCAGTAAATTGGCATGGCGAAACCGCCGCCGACCGGTCCGGCCGGTCGGGCGATTCCCCAATCCAACCAGGGGTCCCAGTAACCGCCGCCGCCACCGGTCAAAACCAGCACGCCTGCTTTCGGCCAGACAACCTCGAAATTCGCGCTCCAGCCGAGGGGCTCGACCATCGCGTCGGTTTCGCCCAGCAATTTTACGCCGGGCAAAGCGGAAACGTCGTAGATCGAAATGAACAGGTTCGGCGGCGGATTGGTGGGCTGGCCCGGATCGCTGTCGTCCGCCAGGGGAACGGAGCCGAAGTTTTGCTGGCCTTGCGCGACGTACAGGCGGCCGTTGCGGACCGCCGCGCCGAGAATCGGAAATTGATTTGGCAATTGGACTTCGTCCAGAACGTGGTCAGGCTCATTTGCTGGCGTGATGCGAAGCGCCGGAGCTGGCTGGCCATTCCACCACCACCAGGAAGCCGAGGTCAGTTCGATCAAATGCGTGCCTTGCGCGAAGACCTGATCCACCGACCAGGCCAGGGGAACGGTGGCTTTGATTCGAGGATGGTCGCGGTCCGTCGCGTCCACACTCAACAGTTCCTGGCCGGAAAGCGACAGGATGCGGTCGTTGTGCACCGCGGCGCGGCGTGGCTGGCAAGGATGGTCGATGGTGCCGCGCAACGCGAGCGAGTCGCGATTGAGATCGATGAGTTGAATCCGGGTCGCGTAGCCGTTCGTGAGATATCCCTGAAACGGCAGCAGAATCAGATGCCGGTCCGTCATCACGTTGAAGGCCTTTTCATCGGTGTTCGCCTCGCTCCAGGAACTATTTTCGCCCAGCGCGACTTTGCTCAGCAGCGCTGGTGCGCCTGGGTCGTGCACGTCGAAGAGCGACACTGCCACGCGCCAACTGTTCGAGCTGTCGAGGCCGACGGTCACAAGCCGGTCCCCCAGCGGTTGGATATAATTCGAGTAGCCGGGCACCTGAACTTCGCCAGCGATTTTCGGATGCGACGCGTCGGAAATATCCACTACCCACAGCGGATCGATGCGCCGGAAAGTGACGACGTAAACGAGACTGCTGTCGAAGCGCGTGGCGTAAAGGCGCTCGCCGTTGCCCAGCGTCACTTGTCCCAGCTTGAACACGCCTTCTGGTCCGACAGCGCGCGGGTCGGGCAAATGAAACGTCTCAAGCTTTGTCGCCCACGTAGTATTACCGTTGACAGGCGCTTCGGAAATGGCGGTAAAAACGAAATTCGCCCAGTTCATCTTGAACTTGTCGTTCACGCGGCCCGCGGTTGAAATCGAAGCGACTTCACTCATCGCCCCATCCGGCGCGGTGATGTCGATGCAGTGGACAATCGAACGCCAGTAATCGGACGGGGAGGGGACAACGACGAACAGGAAGACGTCCGTGGCCGCGATGACGTTATCATAGCCGGAATACCAAATGGTGTCTTTGGCGACGGGCGCTTCGGGATTGCTCAGGTCAAACGAAGAAACCAGCGAACCGGCTTCCCACGTCACTGAGTTCGTGCCGTTGGTCTTCACCTGATAAGTTTGCGACGCGACGTAAAGTGCGCTGCCGACCAGCCGGCTTTCCTGAAAGAATCCTTTGACCGGCAGACTGGCCGCCACTTTCGGCGCGCTGCCGCTCACGTTCACGATCAAAACCCGACTTTCGCTGTCGCTGCCCCACCAGCCGCAGCCATCGCGCGCCAGCAGCACGACGTGCTTCGCGTCGAGCAGATACATCTGTTCGCCCGCGGCCGGGATCGGCAAGACCCCTTGCACCGCTGCCGAATCCGGCGCCGAGATGTCGATGACCTGGAGGCCGCGGTATTGGTTGAAAAAGAAAAGCGTGTCGCCGCTCGTCTTCCAGATGTCCGACTCGACGACGTCGCGCGAAGGCGCGCCAGCCGTCGGATCGGCGCCAGGCGAAGCGGTCGGCCCAACGTCGAACACGGCGCTCAGGCTGCCGGAGCTGACTGGCTGGCCGGCGAATAAATTTGTGCCGGTGTAAAACGCAGCCGGCAACGGCTCCTGGTTGTCGGCCCGCACCCGCAACACTTCGAGAGTCGCCTCCCTGGGAACACGGAAAGTGACTTCGCCGCCGCTGCCGTTAAGCCGCGTTAGCGCGCGCGGCTCCCAACTCCCCGCACCCAGCCGACTGCGGCATTCGAGCGTGACGCGCTGGATTCCGGGGGGCACTTGCACGGTGACCACCACATTCGTTCCCTCCAGCCGGACGGATGTGATGGCCGGTGAATCTTCGGGTGAGGCGGAAACGAAATGGCTGCTGAGGAATAAGACGACGACAGACAACCAGGGACCGGGCCAGCAAGAAAAAAAGCTTTTTATTTTCATGACACGTCTCCACTAGAGACACTGCTTCCCCCAGTCGTATTGGGCAGGCTAACCGGCCCGTTACGGGTTCGTCAAGACGAAGATTTTGAGAATTTTTTCCAACCCCTCGCTTGCCCGTTGTCACGATTCAACCGTCAAGCGATGCGACGAACTCAAGCTTCACTTCGGGTTCGCCGGCACTCTGGCTGCCCCATGAACATTGTGCGGGAGCACCAGCACGTCTTCGGTGCCTGTTTTTTCCTCCGGGATGCGCATGGCGTAGAACGAACGATAGACGAAGACCAGCGCGACCGCGAAGAAAAAGGCGCCGATGCAGGTTTTCAATGCCTTTTGCGTTTCCGGCATCGTCACCGCGATTTCCGTGGCAAGCAGGCCGAACAATGTGGTGAACTTGATGACCGGGTTCATGGCCACGGACGAGGTGTCCTTGAAGGGATCGCCCACGGTGTCGCCAACGACGGTCGCCGCGTGCAGGTCGGTGCCTTTCTGGCGGAGGTCCACTTCCACGATTTTCTTGGCGTTGTCCCAGGCGCCGCCGGCGTTGGCCATGAAGATGGCCTGGAACAGTCCGAAGAACGCGATGCCCACGAGGTAACCGATGAAGAAGTAAGGGTTGAAGAACGCCAGCGCGAGCGCCAGGCAGAAGATCACGATGAAAATGTTCCACATGCCCTTCTGCGCATAGACGGTGCAGATGCGGACCACTTCCTTGCTGTCCTTCTCCGACGCGGTGGTGGCATCGAGTCTCATGTTCTCCTTGATATAGACCACCGCGCGATACGCGCCCGTCACGACCGCTTGCGTGGACGCGCCGGTGAACCAGTAAATCACCGAGCCGCCCATGAGCAGACCGAGGATGATCTCGGGTTGCACCAGGCTTAACTTGCCCACCACGCCGCCGAAGAGGTTTTCCAACAGCATGATGATGCCAAACACCATCGTAGTCGCGCCGACGACGGCCGTGCCGATGAGCACCGGCTTGGCGGTGGCTTTGAACGTGTTGCCCGATCCGTCGCCTTTCTCGAGTTGATACTTGGCGTTCTCGAAGTCCGGACTGAAGCCAAAATTCTCCCGCAGGTCTTCTCTGATGCCCTTGCGGCCTTCGATCTGGCTTAGTTCATAAACCGACTGGGCATTGTCCGTGACCGGGCCGTAGCTATCCACCGCGATGGTCACCGGCCCCATGCCCAGGAAGCCGAACGCCACCAGGCCGAACGCGAAGATCGGCGCGGCAAACTTAAACGCGTCGGGCATCAGGGCGACGACCGGCGAACCCTGGTAGGTGGCGAAAAGGTAACTCACGAACATCAGCGAGAGAATGCAAAGACCCATCCAGAACGCGGAGAAGTTGCCGGCCACGAATCCCGACAGGATGTTCAACGAAGCGCCGCCGTGTTTGGAGCAGTTGGTGACTTCCCGAACGTGCCGCGAAGTCGTGCTGACGAACACCTTGGTGAACTCCGGAATCAACGCCCCCGCCACTGTGCCGCAGGAGATGATGGCCGAGAGCACCCACCAGAGGGCCGGATCCATGCCCGCCTGTTTCGCCAGGAGGACGTAACTGGCCCCGAAAGTGATGAGAATGGAAACCGCCGACGTGATCCACACGAGGTGAGTCAGCGGGGCTTCAAAATCGAAATCCTTCAGGTTTGCGTACTTGGCTTTACTGACTGCTTCATTGACGAAGTAGGAAACCAGCGAAGTGACGATCATCAACGCCCGCATGGTGAACAGCCAGATGATGAGCGTGGCGCAGGTGGCTGCGTCGGCGGCCAGCGCCAGAGCCAGGAACGCGATCAACGCCACCCCGGTGACGCCGTAGGTCTCGAAGCC
>QHPA01000295.1:6766-10150 GCA_003218935.1 Verrucomicrobiota bacterium | reverse complement strand
ATCATGATGCGCTGAACCACCGGATCCACCGGGGCTTGAACCGGCTGCTCGATTGGCGCCGTCCGGAGGTTCCGCGTCGGGATGGTTCGGGCACCGTATCTGGCCGCCAGCGCGTCACCGCCGGACGGCGTCAGGCCCGCAGTCTTGATGGCCGACGGTGAGATACCGGGCGCGGGGACCAAACCGGGGGTTGGCAACGCGCCAGGCACGCCGTACGAATTCAGGGGAACTCCCGGAACCGGCAGCGCCGCCGGCGTCGGGAGGCCATTGTCCTTGACGTTGAGTTCAACGAGCGAGCCCGCGTTGAGGATTTTGACTTTGCTCTCCTTCACGTTGATCTCGAGGACTTCGATGTCTCCCTGCTTTTCGTGCTCAGCGAGGCCATTGAGGTACTGCGGGTTTGTGTTTTTCCCGGGTTGGGCAGGAATCATCAACCACGCCTTTTTGCCTCTCGAATTGGAGGTAATACCGGTGAATTTCACGTTGACCGGCACGACCGGATTAGTGGGAGTTGGATTGACAACCTGCGGTGGAGGTTTCAATCCAAACGCATTTCGATCAATGATCGCTTGATAAGGGTGATCCGCAGGCCCGTTCACGTCCGCCCGAAGCGCGACTGCCAGCAAAACTCCGCCCAGCCCCAAAGCCAAACGTTTCTGAGTCCAATTCATGCGTCTAACATATTCCATGCCTGGATCAAACACCAACCCCTAATTTTCGTTGCGATGGTTGGCAGGCCAAGGGGAGTGCTCGAGAAATGGAGTTTTGGAGTATTGTCAGGTGTCACTCCACCTCTCCTCACCCCCCTCCATCACTCCCTCTCTCTCAATACGCCGCCTGCACGCCTTTTACTGAATGTTTCTTCATCCAGGGCATCAAGGATCGCAGCCGCGCACCAACCTTTTCGATGGAATGCCTTTCGCCTTTCTTCAGCAGGGCGTGGTAGCGTTTGTAGCCGGATTGGTATTCCTTTACCCAGCCTTTGGCGAATCTGCCGGATTGGATGTCCTTCAATGCCGCCTTCATCCGTTTCTTCACGCGGGCGTCAACGATTTTCGGCCCGACTGTCACGTCACCCCACTTGGCCGTTTCGGAAATCGAGAAACGCATCCCGCTGATGCCCGCTTCATTCATCAAGTCAACAATCAGTTTCAACTCGTGCAAGCACTCGAAATAGGCCATCTCCGGTTGGTACCCGGCTTCGACCAGCGTTTCGTACCCGGCCAGAATCAACGCGCTCGCGCCACCGCACAGCACCGTCTGTTCGCCGAACAAGTCGGTTTCGGTCTCTTCTTTGAACGTCGTTTCAATCACGCCCGCGCGGGTGCCGCCGATGCCCTTCGCCCACGCCAGCGCCACTTTCTTCGCCTGTTGACTCGGATTTCGATAAACCGCGATGAGCAAAGGCACGCCCTTGCCTTCGAGATACTGGCGCCGAACGATGTGTCCCGGCCCCTTCGGCGCCACCAGAATGACATCCACGTTTTTCGGCGGGACAACCGTTTTGAAATGAATGGAAAAACCGTGAGAAAACAGCAGCGTTTTGCCTGCGCTCAGGTTCGGCGCAACATCCTTTTTGTAAGCCGACGCCTGCTTCGTGTCCGGCAGCGCCACGAAAATCACATCGCCACGACGCACCGCCTCGGCGGTGGTGACCACTTCAAATCCCTTTTCCTTCGCGACCGGAATGGATTTGCTCCCTTCGTAAAGGCCAACGATGACGTTCATCCCGCTGTCTTTGAGATTCAAGGCATGGGCGTGGCCCTGTGAACCGAAGCCGAGCACCGCGAGGGTCTTGCTTTTCAAGACCGATAAATCAGCGTCTTTGTCCGTGTAAACTTTTGCAGGCATGATTGGATTTGCGATTTACGATTTACGAGTCGGATTCAAACTCAGAATTTTCGCCGCTGCAACGCTTCACTCGTTCGACCGTGCAACGAGATTGTTTTCGCGTCATCCCATGTAACGTTTTAACGATTCAACGATGTCAACGGGGATCACTTCCGCGGCATGGCCACCTTGCCGGTGCGCGTCAGATCCAGGATGCCGAAGGTTTTCATCAAATCGATAAACTTTTCCACTTTGTCTTCGCTCCCGGTGATCTCGATGGTCACGCTCCTGGGCTGCACATCCACGATCTTGGCTCGGAAAATATCCGTAATTTGCATGACTTCCGCGCGCGATTTCGAGTCCACCGAAACTTTGACCAGTATCAACTCGCGGTCCACATATTCGCCCTCGCGGAAATCAATCACCTTCAGCACGTCCACCAGCTTGTTGAGCTGCTTGACGATTTGTTCCAGCGTCGCGTCGTCACCGCGCGTGACGATGGTCATGCGCGACGCGCTGGGGTCTTGCGTCGGCGCGACGTTGAGCGTGTCGATGTTGTAACCGCGTCCACTGAACAATCCGGCGATGCGCGTGAGAACACCGAACTTGTTTTCCACCAGAACGGATATTGTGTGCCGCATAAAAGCTGGAGCGGCGGTCTGTGATCGCCGAAATTCCCGTCCACGTCCCGCGACGCTCCTGGAGCGCTACTACAAATCAAAAGCCCGCGTCCCATTTTGGAACTGCGGGCGACCTGCGAGCATGGAACCAAAGCCTCAGGTCCCGTCAGTCAACAACGACTGCGCTGACAACCTGAGGGACGTTGGCCAGTAAATTCATCGGCGCGCAAACTAACAATCGGGCCCTCCAGGGTCAACAGGTTTTTACTTCAAAATTGTCCTCGTCGGCATTCTCGCTTTTCAATCTGTTCTAAACAAAGAACGGGTTGTTCGCCTTTTCCTCCCCCACCGTCGTCACCGGCCCGTGCCCCGGACAAATCAGCGTGTCCGGCGGCAGCGAGAAAATCTGGTCGCGGATTTTTTGTTTCGCCAGATCGGCCAGTTGTTTGGCGCCACCCATTGACCCGGCGAAAATCGCGTCGCCGACCACCGCCACGCTCGGCGCATCCTCAGGCCAATTGCCAACGACGTAGGTGACGCCGTCTTCGGCATGACCAGGCGTGTCGCGGTTCGTGATGCGCAGGCTGCCGAGATGAATGAAATCGTTCGCGCGATTCCGCTGGTCCACGGGCGCGTTCTTCGCGCTTGAATGCAGTTTGACTTTCGGCAAACGACTGCGAATCGGTTCAAGCGCAGCGATGTGATCCGCATGCGTGTGCGTGATGAAAAGATGTTTGAGCTGGAGCTTGTTCTGGTCGATCAGGTCAAAAATCGGCTGCGCGTCGAATCCGGTGTCGAACAACGCCGCTTCGCGGGTGACCTCGTCCCACACCAGGTAGCAGTTCACTTTGAAGCTTGTTCCAGCAGTCGTGATGGGGCGCAATTCACGCCAGAGCCCCAAATCGCGGTTCTGCGGCAACCAGCCGTTCGCGAT
>QHPA01000295.1:0-6746 GCA_003218935.1 Verrucomicrobiota bacterium | reverse complement strand
CGGACTTACCGGTCTCCTCCAGCGCGGAGAATTCGTCCACGGTCAATCCCGCAGCCGCCGCGGCGTCCTCCGAAGAGGCATTCGCCGCCGTGCGCGCCTTGCAGATAATGTCTCCAAGATGGTCTTCAAGATTCATGACGCAAATCTTTAACGAGTGTGAACTCGCCGCGCAACTCCGGAGTAAGCGCAGTGTTGAGGTTTCACGCTGCGCATCGTGCGCGTGTTCTATTGAAGCAAGGTGAAGATTGCGGCGAGAGCGGAAACAAAAAACAGCGGGCGCCGCCGAACTTGCCGAGGCCTTCTTCCGTTCCAGGCCAGAACTGGATTGTTCTTTGTACGCCCGATGTTAGGCTTGGAGTGTGAGCAATTTATTGATTGGCCTCCTGAGCGCGCTCGTTGCTACGAACCAACCCGCGGCCTTAAGCAATTTCGTCGCGCAAACGACGGGCGCTCTGGTGAATGTCCCTGATCCGAACGACCCGGTGGAAAAGGAGTATCAGAAACTTTTGGAGCAGGACGACGCCGCGCAGGAGGAAGTGGACAAATGGATCCGCGACGAAGCAGCTTTCCGCGAACAAGGCGCGGGTCTGCCCGGCGCCACGCTGCGCGCTCGCGTCGAGCAGCGGCTCAAACCCGTCCGCGCGGCTTACGAGGATTTCCTGCGACGGCATCCTGAACACGCCCGCGCCCAGCTGGCCTACGGCAGTTTCCTCCACGATACCCACGACGAAGAGGGCGGGGTGGAACATTGGGAAAAGGCCCGCGAACTGGACCCTAAAAATCCCGCCGCGTGGAACAATCTGGCGAACCACTATGGCCACCGCAGTCCGGTGAAAAAGGCCTTTGAATATTACGCCAAAGCCATCGAGCTGAACCCCCGGGAGCCGGTTTATTACCAGAATTTCGCCACGACGGTTTTCCTCTTTCGCCAGGACGCAATGGAATTTTACAAAATAAATGAACAGCAGGTCTTCAGCAAATCGCTCGGACTCTACCGCCAGGCGATCGAGCTTGACCCGAACAACTTTGTACTCGCCAGCGACTACGCCATGACCTACTACGGGATAAAACCCGTGCCAACCGACGAGGCGCTCGCCGCGTGGGAATATGCGCTGAAAGTCGCTCCCAACGAGACCGACCGCGAAGGGGTCTTTGTGCATCTGGCCAGATTCAAACTCAACGCCGGACGTTTCGATGAAGCCCGCAAAGACCTCAAGAGCGTGACCAATGAAGTTTACGATGTGTTGAAAAATCGTCTGCTCCGAAACCTCGAAAAACAGGAAGCCGAAGCCAGGGGAACAAACGCGCCACCGCCTTCGTCAGTCAAATAATCCTCTTGAAGAAGGGCCTTGGAGTATTTAAAGGTGCCCCAGTCGTTCCAACAGCTTGCCGTGGATGCCACCAAACCCGCCGTTGCTGAAGACGCAAATGACATCGCCACCCTGCGCGTTTTTCGCCACGTGGGCCAGAATCGTTTCCACGCCGGGCAGATAGTCCGCCGGTTTGCCGCTCGCCAGCAAATCCTGCATCAGTCGCTCCGGATCAAGCCGCTCCTGTGGGGAAAGCAACTCCAAACGCGTCACCTGCGCGACCACCACGGCGTCGGCGTCGGCGAAGGCGCTGACCAGCTCGGCTTGAAAAACGTTGCGCCGGGTCGTGTTCGAGCGCGGCTCGAAGACAGCCCAGATTTTCTGGCGCGGGTATTTGATTCGTAAAGCGCGAAGTGTTTCGCGAATCGCCGTCGGATGATGTCCAAAGTCGTCCACCACCGTCACGCCGCCGGCAATGCCGCGCACCTCCATCCGTCGCTTGATGCCTTTGAATGTGTCGAACCCGGACTGAATCTGCTTATTTGACAGGCCGCAATGCTTGGCGGCGGCCACGACCGCAAGCGCGTTGCGCACGTTCAATTCGCCGACGAGGTTGAGGTGAAACTTGAAGCTGGGAATTTCAAACTCCGATGCCGTCGGCGCCAGCTTGAGATTGAACCCGTGCACGGCGTTGTCCTCGCCGAGGCCGAAGCGTTTGACCGGACAATGCGTCACGTTGAGCAGCGGCGCAAGGTTCAGGTCGTCGCCATTGGCCAACAGCAGGCCGATGCGCGGAATCAGTCGGATGAAGTGCTTGAACGACGTCTGGATGGCGGCCAGGTTCTCGAAAATGTCGGCGTGGTCGAACTCCAGGTTGTTGATGACCGCGACCTCCGGCAGGTAATGAACAAACTTGCTTCGCTTGTCGAAAAACGCGGTGTCGTATTCGTCCCCTTCGATGACGATCCATTCGCTGTCGCTGAACCGCGCCCCCCGGCCGAAATTATTCGGAATCCCGCCGACGAGGTAGCTCGGAGCCAGCCCGTTGTGTTCCAGGACCCAGGCGAGCAGCGCCGTCGTAGTGGTCTTGCCATGCGTGCCCGCGACGACGATGGAACGTTTGCCGCGGATGAAAAGTTCCTTCAGTAACTCCGGCAGCGAGCAATAACGCAGCTTGTGATCGAGCACGAACTCCGCTTCCGGATTGCCGCGCGAAATCGCGTTGCCGATGACAACGAGGTCCGGTTTATGCGCGAGATTTCGCTCGGCGTAACCATTCTTCACCTCGATCTTCTGCTCCGCCAGAACCGTGGACATCGGCGGATACACGTTCTGATCGGAGCCAGTAACCTGAAATCCCTTCTCCCGCATCGCGGACGCAACGGACGCCATCGCCGTGCCGCAGATGCCGACAAAGTGAACTGATCTAACGTCCGACCACATTGGCCAGATGATGTCGTAACTGAACGGGCAGAAAAGCAGGAAATGAAAAATCCACGCAGCACGCCTCGGCCGCGCGACGACGAAGCGCCGGCCCTGTAAGGCGCTTGACATTGACCGGTGGAAGCGTATTGCTTGACATAATTACATGGGTGGAGAACAAAAGTTCTTTCCCTCTCGGAGCCGAACGATCATCAACAACATCCGGAGGTCATATGCGCAACTGTTTTCGTCTCTGCCTGGTCCTGCTGCTCGCTACGGCGGCGCTTTCGCTCTGCGCCGAACCCTCGCCGGTGGTGGACGTATCCAATTTGGCCCTGCCAGCCGGCACCGCAGCGGTCGTCGATTCACGGTTGAAGCAGGCAGTCGGAGAGGTCGAGATTGTGGTGCGCCTCGGCGACGTGCCGCTGGCGGTGGCCCAGGGCGAGGGGGCCAAGCGGTCCGGCGGACGGTTGACGCGAGTCCAGCAACGCGAGCACGTCAGCCAACTCTCCCGCAAACATGACGAACTCATGCAAGCCGTTCGCGCAATGGACGGCCATGAAATCGCGCGGCTGACCAAGGCGCTCAACGCTGTGATCATGAGCGTGGACGCCTCCCGCGTTTCCGCGATTGCCGGTCTGCCGAACGTGGTGTCCATCCGGCCCGTGGGCGTTTACCAGTTGGACCTGAGCGAAACAGTCCCCTACATCGGAGCGAAGACTGTGCAGGCTGCCGGATTCAAAGGAGACGGCGTGACTGTCGCTGTGCTCGACACCGGAATCGATTACACTCACAAGGAGTTTGGCGGACCCGGAACCGTGGATGCGTATGCAGCGGCTTACGGGGCCGACTCGAGCGACCCGAAGAACACGACGACCGACGGATTGTTTCCCACGGCAAAGGTCATTGGCGGCTTTGATTTTGTGGGTGAGGTCTGGCCCGACGGTGATCTGGCGCCGGACCCCGACCCGATTGATTTCAACGGGCACGGCACGCATGTCGCGGACATCATCGGTGGAGCCAAAGGTGTTGCTCCAGGTGTCAAGCTCTACGCCGTGAAGGTTTGCAGCTCCACGGCCTCCTCGTGCAACGGAGTCGCCCTGCTCCAGGCCATGGATTTCATTCTCGATCCAAACGGCGACGGCGACATCTCGGATGCGGTCGATGTCGTCAACCTGTCGCTGGGTTCGGCCTACGGGCAGCGGGAGGACGATTTGAGCGAAGCGACGGCAAACGCGGTCCGGCTTGGCGTCATCGTGGTGGCGGCGGCTGGCAACGAAGCGAATCACCCTTACATCGTCAGCTCGCCGAGCACGACGCCGGAAGTTATCAGCGTGGCCCAGACGCAGGTGCCCAGCGCGAAGCGGTTCCCGCTCGTCATCAACTCGCCGGCGGAAATTACCGGACATTATCTTAACACCGAAACCATCGGCTGGGCTCCGATTGTTTCGGGCTTCACCGGCGACATAGTATTTGTCGGCCGGGGCTGCCCAGCGGACGCAGTGAAGCCAGGTGATCCGGAGGACCCCTACCTGGCGAATCCGGCGGGTAAAGTGGCGTTAATCGATCGCGGCGGGTGCGCGGTCAGTCTGAAAGTGGATCGCGCGGCCAAGGCGGGCGCCATTGGCGTGCTGCTCGGGTTGGTCGCGCCAGGCGACCCGATCTCGTTCGCTTTCGGCGGTGGCGACACGTTCGTCGAGACGCTCGTCATCACGAAGGACGTTGCGGACAGCATTAAGACCCAATTGGCCCATTCGATGGCAGTGAACGTGACGATTTCACCGACTGTCTTCGTTCCACTCATCGGTAGCATGGTTGCCTCGTCGGCGCGCGGCCCGAGTTACAGCTACAACGCGATCAAGCCCGACATTGGTGCTCCCGGCGCGTCGGTTTCGGCGGAAGTCGGCACCGGCGACGGCGCAACCGCCTTTGGCGGAACTTCCGGCGCGACGCCCATGGTCGCGGGCAGCGCCGCCCTGTTGATTCAAGCCTATCCCAAGCGCGCGGCGATGGAGATCAAGACGCTGCTCATGAATACGGCGGAAAGGGACATGCAAACTGATCCGGCGCTGTTCCCGGGCGTGTTGGCACCGATCACCCGCATCGCCGGAGGCGAAGTGCGCGTGGACAAAGCGCTCAAGAGCACCACCGCCGCATGGGACGCCGACGATTCGACCGGCAGTCTTTCATTCGGTTACCATGCGCTGTCTCGGGACGCTGCCTTCTCGAAGCGTGTCACCGTGCGCAACTATGCCAACCGCTCGCGCCGCTACGCGATTTCATCGCAGTTCCGATACGCCGCCGACACCGCCACCGGGGCCGTAACAGTCGATGCGCCGCCTGCCGTGCTTGTCCCGGCGAACGGCAGCGCGCAGTTCGATTTCCGGCTCAAAGTGAAGGCCAGCAAGCTGCCGATCTGGAAACTCAACGGCGGTTCGCTCGGCGGCGCGGGTTCCTCGCTGGAGGCAGCCGAGTTCGACGGTTATCTCACGTTGGTGGAATCCTCCGACACGGTGCATCTGCCCTGGCAAATCCTTCCTCATCGCGCCGCAGACGTTGAGGTTTTAACGGACAATCTGCAACTGGACCGCGAGGGCAAAGGGACGCTCATCCTTCGGAACAATAGAGGCGCAGTCGACGGCCGCGTGGACGTATTCTCGCTGACCGGCACCAGCCCGCGGATCAAGAAGAAGTTCCTGCCGGGGCCCGGCGACAACTTCGCGATTATAGATCTCCGGTCGGTCGGCGCGCGGTTGGTCGGCATTGGCGGCGGCGAGTTCGGCATTCAGTTTGCCATCAGCACTTTCGGCCAGCGGTCGCACCCGAACTATCCGGCCGAGTTCGATGTTTTCATCGACAACAACCTCGATGGAGAATTCGACTTCGCGCTGTTCAACAGCGAGTTGGGCGGCTTCGGAGCCAGCGGCCAGAACGTGGTGAGCGTCGTCAATCTGAAGGACGGCACAGTTACGCCGGAGTTCTTCACCGATGCCGATTTGAATTCCGCCAACGCCATCCTGACCGCGCCGCTCGCGGACCTCGGCCTGACGCCGGATACGCAGTTCAGCTTCACCGTGGTCGCCTTCGACAACTATTTCACGGGAGCGCCGACGGACTTGATCGAAGGGATGGTCTATACTGCCCGCCGGCCGAGGTGGGAGTGCCCGGCGGCGGCGCGGCCTCGCCGTCTCAAACCGGCCTCTTGCTGATGTACCGCGATGGGAAGAAAGGCCGGGAAGCCGATGCGATCGATGTCACTGCCCGATCCGACCGTCGGAAGTGAATCCAGAATGGCCGGCCGCAGAGCCTTGATCTTCAATTGCCAAAGGAAATTTCTGAAATGAAACCAATTGTCAAATGTCCAACGGCTGCCCTCACCCTTCCAGTTCGAGGTCGAACTCAAGAATTGCGGCCAGTTTGAAAACGTCGCTCATGACCGTGGGATGTTGAATTTTCACAGGCGTAAGCGGGCTTCAAGGTTGTTTCAGCTTCCGCTCGAGGATTTCGCCAACCAAATTCGGGTTTGCCTTGCCTTTGCTCAGTTTCATCACCTGGCCTTTGAGGAAATTCAGGGCTGCGGCTCTGCCGTTTTTGAAGTCAGCAACCGGCCCCTGATTCGCGGCGATGACCTCCTCGCAGAATTTTTCAATCGCGCTCCTGTCGCTCACCTGAGCCAATCCTTTCTTCAGAACAATGGCCGCCGGCGATTCGCCGGTGTCGAACATTTCGTCGAAGACCTGCTGTGCGATGGCGGTGCTGATGGTTTTGTTCTCCACCAGGCCGACGAGTTCAAGAATGGCTTCGGGTTTGAATTTCATGTTGGCCAGCCCCTCACCCGGCTTCGCCACTCTCTCCCCATCGGATGGGGAGAGGGACGGGGTGAGGAGTGCTTCTGCCATTTTCGCCCTTAGATTGTTGATGACCCAATTGGCGACGGCCTTGGGGTTCTTCGCTTGTTTCGCGATCTTCTCGAAATAATCGCCCAGCGGCACGTCCCAAACAAACGTTTGTGCG